>NZ_JAZDAR010000028.1:0-133158 GCF_036680945.1 Pseudoalteromonas sp. P80D2 | reverse complement strand
GCCCCTGCTATAGCAGAAGAAAAACTTAATTCACTGTCCGGAATTAGTTGACCACAACAGCTCTTCGTTAATCTGCTGCTTTAGAGAATCATTGGAGACTTTTTGTATATTAGTCCTAAGCATTTCTAGCGCGTAATCACCTTCAACAAGCAAAAGAGAGCTTAATGCAGAAGATCCAACAAAGGTATTTTGATTGTTAATCAATAGCTCAATCAACATATCAACATCTTCACGTTCGCCTAATAACCCGAGCCTACTGATTGCAGAATCCTTTAAAACATTCTCATCCGAGTTAATCATTTTAATGATGTACTTACGAGCACGGCTTTTATTCACGTTAGCATCAAAGCATCTATTCTTAAGGTTTAACCTCCACGTTAGAGAAGATAAGCGAATTAAGTTGTCATTTAGTAAGTGCTTTTGACTAGTATTATTCCAAATATCATTCAAAACCGTGTTGTATATTTCTGGATTAAACCCTCGACTAGACCAACCGATTGATATTAAGTTTGCAACTGAAAATACAGCAGCCCTATAACGTGTATCCCAGTAAGAACCAAGCTCTATATTTTGCACTGAGGTATCTGCTTTCAATATCGCTTTTTCCAAATCTGATGGCCACTGCCAACTAACATCATCAGCATGCGAATGAGATGTGATCACAAGTAGAAAACAAAATAATAAGTAAGCTTTAAAGCTGTTCATAGAATAATAAACTCGTTTCTGAGGTATCAATCGGAGTAATAGATTCATCTTCATATTCTGGATAAAATTTATATACTTTATTCATCTATTACTCCATTAATAACAACCACGCGCTAAAGCACGACCTACAAGCAAGTGCTAACCTAGTGGCCTAAAAACTATCTTCTAGAAACTTTAATCATGTGCAATGACAATAAAGTTTGCCCATAGAGCATCTAAATAAAGTTCAACTGAAGCTCTTTATTGATCCTAGCTACTTTCCAACCTTTAGTTTTTAATTTTTCAAAGTCCTCTATTGTCCAATCGATATTACTTGTGGCAGTTTTTTTATGGGATTCAGGTATAGCTAAACAAATCAGGTGAGTGGGTCGAGTTAATCCAACATATAACGTATTTAGCCAATCTTTTTTGAAGCCAGTAGCTTCATTAGCTCTTTGTTCCCCGAGAAGGTAAGGCTTCAATTGGCCAAGTATCGGCCCCCTATTTGTGCTTTCAAGTAACAATGTGGCTGTATGTGTCTGCCCTTTGACCGAATGAATAGTACCAAGCTTAAGCTCAATAATGACTTCACTATTAATAAGCTTATGCTTATATAAATTATTTCTTTCTCCCGCACCTTCTTCAAGATGACAATGAGAAAGATCTCCGTCATGCCAATCGATAAACTTAACTTTAGATGAGTCAATATCAAATCTATTAGTAAGGGCGCTTATCACTTCGAGTGAAACTTTCTTAAGGGCTTGCCAGCTATGTTCATCCACTTTATTTTGGTTAATCAAAGACTGAATAACAACTTGGGTATAGACTGCTGACAAAGAATCGCTAACTTCACGCTTAATGGCACTATGCTTATTTGTCATTGACTTTATCTTTGAAAAACTCGTTTTTGTAATATCATCGTGACTGTCGCCACCGATTAAAAAACAAGCTCTCAAGACTCCCTCGGCAAATTTTTCCATCCCAACAAATAGGCTTTTGGTATCCCTAATAAGATATCTGGCGTGATTCAGGTAATCAATTAAATACCTATGCTGCTGGTACTCTTTTGTCATCTTATCAGCAATATATGGCGTGTAATAATCCCTAATAGTTCTTGCAAACTCTGCAGTTGAAGGCGCTCCATCTCTCTCTTTGTGTACATGAGAACAAACCTTCACATTTGCAGCCTCAAGCTCACTAGAGGCTAGTTCTTTTGATAGGAGCTCCGCAAATGTTGGAATAACACTACTTCTAGTCTTTTCACTAAAAATCAATACACAATGATTACAACCTCCATTTAAAGCCGCTCTCACTCCCAGCATTGGAGTATTTAAAGGGTTTGTCTCAAAGTTCGCAGCAATTGATGAAATACTTTGATCAAACCTATGACTAACAGGTAAGGTCAATCTAGAAATGCTAGATGATGGGTACGGGTCTAAACCATCTGGTTGCATAGGAGGTTCAAAAGTATAAATAGTTTGATTAGCATCTCCGAACCTTTGCCTAGTGACAGTGTTTAGCTTTGGTATATCAGATAAAAATAGCTTGTGAAGCATTTTAGCCTGGGATGATGAAGTATCTTGCGCTTCATCAATGAATAGAAGAGGAAATCTCGCCCGAATTATTTTATAAACATCTTCAGATGTATTCATTAATGCTTCAGAGAAAACAAAAATATCACTAAAACAAAATACCCCCTTATTCACAACCTCTTCAATGCACTTTTTAAGTAACAGCGATAGATCTTTAGAAAGCTCAAACGGCTTTTCACCTCCGAAAGCGCTCACACGAACGGCGTTATAAGACTCATCAACTATCTTCCAATAAATGGGGATGCCCAATCTTCTTTCTGATATTTCTTTCTTCTCGTGATCAGCTAACCATTCCTGAGCTTCAATATGTTTTTTTGAAGTAGCTTTCGAACTCTGAATATCATCTAAGCGTTTCTCAACTTGTTCTGCAACAAAGTGATCAGTTAAGGGGAGGTAATTATCTTTTTGAAGTAACTTACGCCTTTGAGAGCGGCACAGATCATCATCAATACTTACTAGTGGAATGCCTTTTGAGTTTAAATATGGTTTAGCTAAAAAATCACTAAAAAAACTGTGAATAGTTCCTATGAAATGAGGGTGTCGAAGAAGCTTCTTCCCTTCATATGTACTTCCTAAACGCTCCTGAATTTCTTCTCTTGCTGCATTTGTCATAGACAGGACACAGATCCCCTGTGTTTTGGACGTCCAGTAACGTGATAATAGCGCTAATTTAGCAACAAGTACCGTCGTTTTACCGCTACCTGGGCATGCCTCAACATCTAATTCATCAAGATTTTGTAGAACGGCTATTTGATGCTGATCGAAGCCATTTGTTAAGCCTAGAAGTAACTCTACCCATTTAATATCTTCTGCAGAAAAAGGGAGAGCATTTCTATTCTGATTACAGCTTAGAAGCGATCGTATACTATTCATCACTAGCGCCCTCTAGGGGTAAAGGGCTCACTGCAGTAGTCACATGATTGATTGCTTCAACTAATGCATCCGGAAGCGCCCCTTTCCAGTATGCTATACGATCATATTTCGAACCATGGCTACACAACAGCTTGTCATCTAAATCTTCTAGCAATACTCCAAGGTGTTGGCCTGCAGCTGCTTTTGAAGCCTTTTTCTTCATAATAAGTGACGAGTTTTCATCATCTATATAGTCAGATACACTAACTGGGTTCAAGAAAAGTTCATACACTTTACCCGCCAATACGCTGATATCAGCATATTGACTCTTTAAGAATCCATAATAACTTTTAGCTGCAGTCACTATTTTCGCTTTATTAGCATTATCATACAGAGTCGAATGCTCAGCTTTAGCCAAACACGCAGCTACTGTAACCTCTTCAGCTAAGCCATGATATGCTAGAGAATATTCCAACGTCCAAGGGCCAGAATAAAAGCCTTTAACAAAAGCCCCTTTATAATTACGTTTAGCTGCCTCAATTTTCAGTGTATCGAATGTATTTCCCTCGAAATTAGAAATCACATTCTTTGGGAAATCTGCGTCTAGTTGTTCAAAGTTGGGGATTCCACCATTTTTGATTGCTTCATTAGCACTATCCCAAAGAAAATCGAGTTGTGTCTTGTTTTTTACGCTTTCAAGTTCAAGCTCTCGAGCAGCCGGAAAAGGGATTAAATCCCAGTCATGTAAACACGCAACATTAATACCTGGGTTAGGATAAGTCTCAGTACCAGAGAATATATTTGCATATCGACTAAGCCCTGTATGTCCAACATTGACAATAGACACACCGTTTTCTGTGAAATCTTTACCTAGTAGCTTGGCTATAGAGGGAACTAATAAATTCTCTGCGTCCCCTTCAACAATCATCACCCCTCGACAGAAAAATAAGTTCGATTTTGTAGCATCAATAAAGCGTTCTAAAAAAATGCAATCATCTTCAGGTAACAGACCTGCAGCATTAAAAGGAAGCACTCTACCTTTATTAACCATTGTCATACATTTAATTGGTAGTTTTGAAGCTAATGTTGGGCTATGAGTTGATAGCACAACTTGTAAATGAACATTGTGCTCGTCTCTATGTTTTTGCACTTTGCTTTGGAGATACTGGATTAACTTTAGCTGTCGTTGAGGATGTAAATGTGCTTCTGGCTCCTCAATAATCAGCAAAGCAGGTTCATCTTTGGAGTCTGCGAGAAGAAGCATTTCACACGCAATATACAATAGATTATTTGAACCTAACCCACGTCTACCACCAATATTATCCAAAGAAATACCTATTTTCTCTAGCATCTGTTTTTTAAGTACTTCTTCATCTGAATCAGGCCCTATACCTAATTTAGCACTGAGGTTATCTCCTGACATCTGCAGAGGCTTCAAAAAATTTGCATTAAGGACTTCTGTAGTTTCAGCTATTGCAGGCTGCCTTTCTAAGAGTTGATTCACCAATCGAGCAATACCAACAACACCAATTTTATCAATAACTTCACCAAATTTATCTTCAGATACTGAAGCTAAATCAATTTCATTTTCCCCAAGGTCTATTTTTGATTGCTTCCTCAATATTTTTGAAATTCGTGAGTTTCTCCCAGCATCCATTTCTTTTTCCGCATCTCGAAGCGGTCTAAGATAAGTAGCCCGAAGATTATCTCTCACTTCAGCATCTATTTCCTTTAACCCGCTTGCTGAAGTTGGAAGACCTGCAAAAACTGTAGTTCGCACTTTTCCGTTGCGAAGAGCTGCATTTAGCGTAATTTTTAAAACAACTGGGTTCTGCTCAATCTCAGGTTGGTAAGTTAAATAGTCAGCAAAATACCCCTGCTCAGCGAGAGATAAATCAATAAAGAGAACTTTTATGGAAAATTCCTCGGCCTGAATACCTTTAGAGGAATAATGGAAGTCCTCAGCAGTAGCTCTAAGGCTTTCTTGATCCCTAGTACCAAAAATCATTCTCAATGCATCAATGATCGCCGTTTTTCCAGCATCGTTTTCACCAACAAGCGTATTCAGTCCAACTTGCAGTGGAAGCTTTAATTTGTCACTTCCCTCTCCAAAACATCTAAAGTTTTCAACAACCAGTTCACTTATATACATAATTACCATCCATAGCTATTAAAGATAATTTCACACTATCACTTAATACATTAAATGTGTTAAATAAAAATTATTTGACGCACATCATTATTATTTTATGTATTCCCAAGGAAGGGACCTTTCAACTTACTTTTCATGCATGGATCAGAAAGTGATTTAGCTTAACCCGAATGGTTTTACTTAACCACTTGCCATATGTGTGAGTTATAACCAGAGCATGTTCTAAACATAATCGTAGTTTTAATTCGTGGTTTGTATATTCAAGAATGCAGCTCCTTGAGGAGAGAAAGGTGGGAAAAGATGTATCGAATCTAAATAAAGTTATGTAGGTCGTCATTTATGGCGTCATAAAAAACGCGCTAAAGCACGACCTACAAGCAAGTGCTAGCCTAGTACCTAGAGCCTAACTCCTAGAGACTAATCCCTATGACCTAACCACTAACATCTTTCCCCTTACAACTCGCAACTCGCAACTCGCAACTCGCAACTCAAATCAACAATACTGCCCTGCTGCAAAGCCGCAGCTCCAGGCGTATTGGAAGTTGTAGCCGCCTAGCCATCCGGTGACGTCGGTGACTTCGCCGATAAAATAAAGGCCCGGTGACTTTTTCGCTTCGAAGGTTTTTGAACTTAACTCGTCGGTGTCTACACCGCCAAGCGTGACTTCGGCTGTTCTGTAACCCTCTGTGCCGTTGGGTTTAATTTGCCAATTGTGAGTGTAGTCATGTAACGCATCGATTTGCGCATGGCTTAGTTGGTTTACATTGCAATCTGGGATCGCTTTCGTGTCATGCAGCATTTCAACAAAACGCTTTGGTAAAATTGTCGCAAGGGTATTTTTTAGTGACTTTTGCCCTTGGCTTTGACGCCACTGCTCAAGCTGCTGTTTTAAATCGAGCTCGGGTAACAAGTTGATGTACACAGTTTGCCCTGCACGCCAAAAAGAGCTGATTTGTAAAATAGCTGGGCCCGACAGGCCGCGATGAGTAAACAAGATGTTTTCTTTAAACTGGGTGCCATCTTCACTGGTAACCAGACAAGGAATGCTGATCCCCGATAACCCATCAAAGCGATCTTTATCATGCTGGTGTAACGTAAATGGCACTAATGCCGCCATAGTTGGCAGCACTGTTAAACCAAATTGCTCGGCAATTTTATAACCAATTGGTGATGCCCCAAGCTTAGGCATGGTTAATCCGCCCGATGCGACAACTAACGACTCACATTGATAGCTGTCTTGCTCAGTAATAACTTCATAGCCCGCATCGGTTTTTGTCACGCTGAGTACTTCGTTACGCAGCGCTATGTTAACACCCGCCCACTCACACTCAGTTAAAAGAATGTCGACGATATCTTGAGCGCTGTTATCACAAAATAACTGGCCCAGCGTTTTATGGTGATAGGCCAAGCCGTGACGGTCCACCAGCTCTATAAAGTCATGCTGGGTATAACGACTTAGACACGATTTTACAAAGTGAGGGTTGCCACACAAGTAGTTGTCTGGGCTTGCGTTTTCATTGGTGAAGTTACAACGCCCGCCGCCGCTGATTAATATTTTACGGCCCGGCTTTTTGCCCATATCAAGCACAGTAACATTGCGACCACGGTAGCCTGCTTGTGCAGCACACATCAAACCTGCGGCACCGGCGCCTATCACAATTACATCTACTTGGTTCATTACTCATACTCACTAAAAAATTTAGCTGATTATAACAAGTTATTGTCGCTGCTGTGTTAACACTGAGGTGTTTTTACAAAAAAGATAAAACCAAAAAACGAAATAAAGTAAAAACTCAAAACCGTAAAATTATAACTTTATTATGAGAAATGCGTAGAAAAACACCATTAAAAGACTAGTTTAGACGTCTATACATTTAGTTATAACCAAAATAGAGACAACCATAATAAAACGATATTTTAACTAAATTTACATTTATTTTACCTTTGTCCCCCTTCGCGAAAAATATCGTGGAGATTTACATAACAATCTAGGGATCATTATGACAACTAACAACAACTTGAAGAAGTGCGCAATTGCACTGAGCTTGACTGCGTTGTTTGGGACGACGGCAGCAATGGCTACTCCAAACCAACTAATGTCACCATCTATGCAGGAAACTGCGGCGAAATTACAAGGTCAAGAAGGCTTTGGTACACAATTCATCATCAAGTATAAAAACAACAGTGATGAAATGATGACAATGTCGGCAGCAGAACAAACGCCGACTATGATGAACAAAAAAGCAAAAGGCTTTGTTAAAAACTTCACCAGTAAAAAAGGTAAAGTAAAAGCACAATATGTTCGTGCAATGGCGATGAGTAATCACCACGTAATGCGTGCTGATAAAAAACTTTCTGCTCAAGAAGCACAAGAATTCATGCAAGAGATGGTTGCATCAGGTAACGTTGAATACATCGAAATCGACCAAATGTTAAAGCCATTTGCAACGCCTAACGACCCACGTTACGACGACCAATGGCACTACTACGAGCAAGCGGGTGGTCTTAACCTTCCTACTGCGTGGGATACAGCAACGGGTAGCGGTGTGGTTGTTGCGGTACTTGATACAGGTTACCGCCCACATATTGATTTAAATGCCAACATCCTTCCTGGCTATGACATGATCTCTAACGTGTCTGTAGCTAACGATGGGGGTGGTCGTGATAGCGATGCACGCGATCCGGGTGATGCAATCAGCGCTAACGAATGTGGTTACACACATGGTGCGCAAAGCTCAAGCTGGCACGGTACGCACGTTGCGGGTACTGTTGCGGCAGTAACTAACAACGGTGAAGGTGTTGCCGGTGTTGCATACGATGCGAAAGTAGTTCCTGTACGTGTACTTGGTAAATGTGGTGGTTTAACTTCTGATATCGCTGACGGTATTATCTGGGCTTCAGGTGGTTCAGTTTCTGGCGTACCAGCAAACGCTAACCCTGCTGATGTTATCAACATGAGTTTAGGTGGTAGCGGTTCATGTAGCTCTACAACACAAAGCGCTATCAACCAAGCACGAAACAACGGCACTGTGATCGTAATCGCTGCGGGTAACGATAACGATAACTCTGCAAACTACAACCCAGGTAACTGTAATGGTGTTGTAAACGTTGCATCTGTTGGTCGTAACGGTGGTCGTGCTTATTACTCAAACTACGGTAGCAACATTGATGTTGCAGCACCGGGTGGCGCACAAAGCTTTGCGAATGACTCTGAAGGTGTGTTATCAACACACAACTCAGGCTCTACAAGCCCAAGCAGCGATTCATATCACTACTCGCAAGGTACATCGATGGCAGCACCACATGTTGCGGGTGTAGCAGCGCTAATCAAGCAAGCTAAACCATCTGCAACGCCAGATGAAATCGAAAGCATCTTAAAATCAACAACTCGTTCTTTCCCGGCAACATGTACAAGCTGTGGTACAGGTATTGTTGATGCAGCAGCCGCTGTGGCAGCAGCATCAGGCACAACACCGCCACCACCAACAGGCAATGTGTTAGAAGATGGTCAAGCCCTAACAGGTTTAAGTGGCTCTGCTAGCAGCCAAACTTTCTACACAATGGAAGTGCCAACAGGTGCAACTAACGTAACCTTCACAATGAGTGGCGGTACAGGTGATGCTGACCTTTACGTTCGTGCAGGTAGCGCACCAACAACGTCAACCTATGATTGTCGCCCGTATAAAGGCGGTAACAACGAAGTATGTTCTATCGATAACCCAACAGCAGGCACTTACCATGTAATGCTCAATGGTTACTCTGCATACTCAGGTGTTAGCCTTGTGGGTGATTTAACAACTTCTGGCGGTGGTTCAGGCTCAGGTTCACCACAAGCAGGTGGCGGCACAGTGACTGATATCTCTGCAAGTGCTGGTCAATGGAAACATTACACACTAGAAGTACCAGCAGGTATGGCAAGCTTCACTGTTACGACGTCTGGTGGTTCAGGTGATGCTGACTTATTCGTTAAGTTTGGTAGCCAACCAACGTCATCTAGCTATGACTGTCGTCCGTACAAAAACGGTAACGCAGAAACATGTACATTCAGTAATCCACAAGCAGGTACGTGGCACTTAAGCTTAAATGCTTACCGTACTTTCTCTGGTGTAACATTGGATGCACAGTATCAACCTTAATAGTTGATCTCCCCAGTATCCCCCTGGGACTTTTCAGCCGGACTTACGTCCGGCTTTTTTGTATTTATATTGCTATTAAAGCTTTTCAAGAACAGCTTCAGCGCGGCTTACTACAAACTCTTTGTCTTGTTCAACAAACAGCCCTGTTACCGTTTGGTTTTCAACGATCATCGCATAACGCTTTGAACGTACGCCACCAAAGCCAGCTGTGTCTTTATCTAGACCAAGTGCTTTAGTAAAGCTTGCATCACCATCGGCTAACATACGAATATGCTCAGCGTTATGAGCTTCACCCCATGCTTTCATTACAAATGCATCGTTCACCGATACGCAGTAAATTGCATCAACGCCTTTCGCGGTAATTTTATCGGCTAGCGTAATAAACTCAGGTAAGTGAGCATTTGAGCAGGTTGGCGTAAATGCACCAGGCACCGCAAATAACACTACTTTTTTATCTGCAAATAATGCCTCTGTTGATAGGGTTTGCATGCCCTCGCTAGTTAATTCACTAAGGGTTGCTGCAGGTAAAGTTTGGCCTTGTTCGATCATTGTAATTCCTTGAAAGAAAATAAGAGTACAGAGTATATACCCAAAAAATTGAATACCGCATGATTTAAGGGCAAACAATGCAAACCATTGCTCGCCCATTGAAGAGTTATAAACCTAAACTGGTTTTAATGGTGTGCATTTGCTCTTGTAGGCGATGCTGAATATCACTAACCAGTGAGTTTGACTCACTTACCTGCCCTTTCATGCTCTGCATTGATTGGCTAAAGTTTTCGAGTAAGGCATTTTGCTGTTTAGCAAGCTCCATAGCATCAAACGCGACTTTATTAGCATCTTGCGCGTTATCGGCAACACCTTCTGAGTTACGTTTAAGCTCTTGAGCATTTTGTGTTTGTAGCTCGGCATCAGTAGCCAGTGCACTAATTTGCTCTGATACCATGGTTGAGTTTTCACTTAGGCGGTTTAGCTGATTATTGATGTCATCAAGCGAGCCTTGTGTTTGTCTTGCAAGCTTTCGTACTTCGTCAGCGACAACCGCAAAGCCTCGACCATGCTCACCTGCACGTGCCGACTCAATCGCCGCATTCAATGCCAGTAGGTTTGTTTGCTCAGCAATGTTTTTGATCACCTCAATAACTTGGCCAACATCATCAACGCCTTTTAATAGCTCTTTTAAGCTATCTAGACCTTGCTCAACGCGCTCTTCAGTGCGAGAGCTTGCGGTTAACATGCTGTCGGCAAAGCCTAAGCTCTGCTCCATCGCACCAAAGGTTTGTTTGGCGTTATCAGCAACTTGACCATTAATGTTATTAACCTGCTCACCAATGTGTTGAATATCAGTAAGTAAACCTTGGTTTTGTTCAACCTGAGAGTGGCTGGCGTCCGTTTGCTGAGCAATGGTATGTAAGTGCTCGCTCATCTCTAGCATAAAGTCGTTAATAACCTTAAGCATTTGTGCTCGCTCTTCTGCCTCACCACGCTGGCGTTCAATCAATTGATTAAAGTAATGAGCAATTTCACCAACCTCGGTTTTCGGGTTTTTACTCTCAATGTTTTTAAGTTCATTACTTTCAATCAAGAAGGCAAAGCCATCACGCAATTGGCGCAGAGGGTTAAGCACTTGGTTGCGCTGTACAAAATACACACCCGCCGCTAAAACCACCAGCATGCCAATAGCGACACAAAACACGATAAACACTTGTTGCTTAAGCTGGCTTTGTTCATCTTTTAATTTTTGCTCTGCACCGAGCACCGTTGCAGACAACGCGCCGATTTGTTCGCGCAGTGCTTGCATGCCGGTTTGTCGTTGCTCAGCTTGCTCAAGTGTTGATGCTAAATCACGAGGGAAACGTTTAGGCCAGCTTGTTAGCTCAGCTTTAATATCACCGGCTAAATCTTCTGCTTCTTCACCAAAAAATAAAGCGTCTTCATCCACTTCACTCATTACACCTAGGTTTTCGAGTCTGTCGATTTTAGTAGCAAGGGCATTTAAGTTTTCAACACTTTGATTAAGGCTGTTTTTAGTATCTTGCTCAAAGTTGATCACTAACTTGTAAGTATATAAAGCAAGTGATGTCACTTCGCTGTAGTAGTCAGCAGCAAGTTGATAATATTCAAGCGCAAGCGCTGTTTGCGGCTGTGCTTTACTTGCATAGCCAATTAACGAAGAGGCAGAGCCTGCCATTTGTCTTAACGAGTTATCGAGCAGTGCCATTTCGTTACCCGATAGCTTACCTAAAGCGCGATACTTACCGTTAATGTCTTTATCGAGGGCCGTAAGTTGGCTATTTAGTTGACCCGCTAGATCTTTAGGTAGCTCAGCTAAATGCTGCTTTTTAACATCGCTTATCAGCGTTGAGGCTTTATTTAAGTGTTGGCTGTCACCTTGCTCTAAATAATCATCAAGGTAACTTTTTAAATCAATAATGATGGTGTTTTTCAGCTTATTATAAGCGTTATCTTGTTGCTCTAAGCCGAGTAAGGTTTGACTAGCCCAGAACAGGGTGGCTGCCAGTAAGATACTGGCGAGTGTGAGTAAAACGGCCAATAGCCGAGTAAATGATGACACGCGCATAAACGATATTCCCAAGTAACGTTACGCGCGTAGAATATTAACCTTTTATGACAATTTGATGTAAACCGTAAAAAATAACAGGTAAAAGCGATAACAACTAACCCAAAAGGGTTAAATAAATACCAATTCGCTTAATATTGCGGATTAGTATCAGACCATTGCAGCTTTTACGTATACATCAAAGCGGTTCTTCTTGGTTTTGATTTGCATACTCGGGGTTTTGTCATTTAGAAATGGGGCGTAATCAGGGCGCTTCACAACGACTCGCTTACTAGCAAGCGGATAAGCAAATTCTAATAGATCATCGGCATCGCTATCTCCGCCAACAAGCTCTTGAAATACTCGCATTTCTTTTTTAACTAGGGCTGATTTTTCACGATGAGGAAACATAGGATCTAAGTACACAACATCAGGTGTATCACTACACTGCGCCAGTAAAGTATGGCTTGAGCCAAACACTAGGCTCATGTTTTCTTTCATCCAAGGGCCAATTTCAGCATCGTTATAGGCGCGTTCTAGGCCGTCAAATAATAGTGCAGCTACCACTGGGTGGCGCTCATGCAAAATCACTTTACAGCCTAGTGATGCCAGTACAAAGCCATCGCGGCCAAGGCCTGCAGTGGCATCAAGCACCACTGGCGTGGCACCTTTGTTTAACCCAACCGCTTTTGCGATAGCCTGTCCTTTACCACCACCAAACTTGCGTCGATGAGCTGCAGCACCCGTTACAAAATCAACATGAATAGCACCAAGTTTTGGCTCGTCCTTTTTCTTCAGGCTAAGACCTTGGTCGTCATAATGAAGCGAAAAGCCTGCATTTTGTTCAGCCCATTCGGCCAAACCAAAACGCTGTTCAATCGCATCTAAATAAGGACGCATTTCTTTAAAAGGACAATGAATTACCACGCAAAACTCCGAGCTATATTATTCGCCGCCAGTATAGCATGGCTTAAAATAGCTCGATATCCGTTTGTGAGGTCACATCTTCGGTCTCACTCGGCTCAGCCATTTTCTGTAAGCTCGCTAAAAGCTCACTACGCGATTCGATAATATGTTTTAGCTGAAACTTTATAAACGATAAGTCTTCATTCAGTGAGGTAAATATTAGCTGAGTTTGCTTTAATTGCTGCAAGTGAAATGCGACTTCGTCGCTGCCCGATAAACCACTTTGCTCAATAGACTTATTTAGCTCATCAAGTTGGGCGGCAAATTTCTCTACAGCATGTTCGCGCGAATCACTGTTTTGGTACATTTGATCAGATAACTCATTAAACGAGTTACCAATTTGCTGCGCCTGAGTCAGTGCCCGCTCATTGTTTTCCATATCTTGTACTTTGGCGTTAGTCACCTCAAGAATATGCGGAAATAGATCTTTATAACGACCATAAAGCTGGGCATCATCAAGTGGCATATTTTTGATCAGCATCGACACTTTAGGGTAATTAATAATAGTGCGATGGCTAAAATCAACAAAGCGATTTGCATCACGGTGTTTTTCGAGCAGCTCTTGCTCAAGTGGACACACCCCGCCCTCAGCACTACAAAATATGCCTACATCTTGATACCAAAACGCCAGTACGACATCGAGCTCCATCGGATTAAAAAACTCAAACATATGCTCAGATAAGGCTTTGATATCGTGTGCATGATAGCTTTGCCCAACGTAGCGCATTATACGACCCATATCCCCTGAATCTGTCATCGCGATTTCGGCAGTGATTTGCGCTCGCTCTACATCACTTTTAAGCTTTTTAGAGTGCTGACGATATTGATATAACACGCGAATACGTGCCATCAGTTCTTCAGCATTAAATGGTTTTACAATGTAGTCAGCTGCACCCGCGTTATAACCTTTTACACGGTCTGGTAGGTCAGCTTTACCCGATAAAAACATCACAGGCGTGTCTTTTGTTTGCGGGTTAGCTTTTAATTCGTTACATACCTCAAAGCCCGTTTTACCCGGCATTTCGATATCTAGTAAGATGATATCAGGGTTGTACTTTAACGCCTGTCTTAATCCTTCGTCGCCATTTTTAGCATGGATCAGTGTGCAAAAGCCCGATAGCGATTCCTCAATCACATGATGGATATATTTATCATCATCAATGGCTAATACAAGTTTTGACATGCTTAATTCCTATAAACTCTTTTTTAAGAAGGATAGTACGAGAGCGTGATTTTGCGAAGAAATATTAATAAAAAAAGCGCCTTACGGCGCTTTAGATCAACAAACTTTATTATGCAGCAATGCCGCTGTGTCTAAGTAGTGCATCAACTTGAGGTTCGCGTCCTCGGAACTTTTTAAATAGCTCCATCGGCTCTTCACTACCCCCTTTCTCTAAAATGTTCTTTAAGAAAGCTTCGCCCGTTGCTGGGTTAAAGATGCCTTCTTCTTCAAATTTAGAAAACGCATCAGCCGAAAGTACTTCAGCCCACTTGTAAGAGTAATAACCTGCGCTGTAACCGCCCGCAAAAATGTGGCTAAAGCCATGCTGAAAGCGGTTAAATGCAGGCGCTTTAACAACGGCCGTTTTACTGCGCACATCATCAAGAGTTGCTTGAATATTACATGGCTCACCCGCTTTGTAAGTATGGTGAATAGTAAAGTCAAACAACGAGAACTCAAGCTGACGCAGCATTTGCATACCTGATTGGAAGTTCTTCGCAGCTAGGAGTTTATCTAATAACTCTTTTGGTAACGGCTCATCTGTTTCGTAATGACCCGAAATAAAGCTCAGCGCTTCTTCTTCATAGCACCAGTTTTCAAGGAACTGGCTTGGTAACTCAACCGCATCCCATGCAACACCGTTAATACCTGCAACTGGCGCAGCATCAACTTGTGTCAACATATGGTGAATACCATGACCAAACTCATGGAATAACGTAGTCACTTCGTTATGGGTAAACAAGGCAGGCTTATCACCCACTGCTTTATTAAAGTTACACACTAAGTACGCAACAGGGGTTTGTAATTCGCCGTTTGCACGTACTTTTCGACCCATGCAGTCATCCATCCATGCGCCGCCACGCTTACGATCGCGAGCGTATAAATCTAGATAAAAACGGCCACGTAAAGTATTGCTACTATCGTAAATTTCGAAAAAACGTACATCAGGGTGGTAAGTATCAAACTCTGTGACTTCTTTTACGTTAATGCCAAATAAACGATTTACAGTAGTGAATAAACCACTTAAAACTTTATTAGCTGGGAAATATGGGCGCAGTACTTCATCAGAAATCGCGTATTTTTCTTGCTTAAGTTTTTCGCCGTAGTAAGCGTAGTCCCATGCAGCCAGCTCAGTCACACCGTGCTTATCTTTTGCGTAAGCTGTTAGCTCAGCAAGCTCTTGCTCAGCTTGCGGTTTTGATTTGTCGGCTAAATCTTCTAAGAATGAGAAAACTTGCTCTGGCGTTTCTGCCATTTTAGTCGCCAATGACATATCAGCGTAGCTGTTAAAGCCAAGTAACTCGGCAAGTTCATGACGCAGGGCAAGCTCTTCGCTCATAATAGCAGAGTTATCAAACTCACCGGCATTAGGGCCTTGATCAGAAGCACGCGTCACAAACGCAGTGTAAAACTCTTCACGTAACTCACGGTTATTAGCATAAGTCATGATTGGTAAGTAAGATGGAAAATCTAACGTGAATACCCAGCCATCTAGCTCTTTACTTTTAGCTGTATCAGCACCAAGGGCTAACGCAGACTCTGGTAAACCAGCCAGTTCGCTTTCATCTGTAATGTGCTTTTGCCAAGCGAGTGTGGCATCCATTACATTATTACCAAACTTAGAGGCCAGCTCAGATAAACGCGCACTGATTTCGCCATAACGCTTTTGTTGCTCAGGCTTTAAAGCAATACCAGAGAGCTCAAAATCGCGCAGTGCATTAGTAATGGTTTTTTGCTGGGCAATCGTTAGTGTTTTAAATTCGTCACTATTGTGAAGCGCGTTGTAAGCATCGTATAAACCTTGATGCTGACCAACAAACGTTGAATACTCAGATAACAACGGCAAACATTGCTCATAGGCTTCACGTAGCTCGTCGTTATTAACGACAGAATTCATATGTGATACCGGTGAAAATAAGCGTGATAACTTGTCATCAGCTTCTTCAAGCGGAAGCACCAAATCATTCCATGTGTATGATTTAGTTGCCAGTACCTCATCTATTTTGGTACGACACTCAGCAATCGCTGCTTTTAATGCTGGCACTACGTGTGCTGGTTTAATTTTAGAAAACGGCGGAAGCCCTTCTAAACCAATGAGTGGGTTATTTTCTGCAATTGTCATTTTCGTTCTCAAATTTTATGCGAAGATGATTTTGAAGTTGGGGCGAATTGATGAAATACAAGGGGCTTAACCTTGGTCTTTATTATGCTATTATCAACTTATTACTAAATCGATTAATTAATAAAGAATTATCTATTTTTGAGGACAAACTATGGCTCAGCATTTTGATTACATTGCAATTGGTGGTGGTAGTGGCGGTATTGCCTCTGCAAACCGTGCAGCAATGCGTGGCGCAAAAGTCGCTCTTATTGAAGCAAAACACATGGGTGGCACCTGTGTAAACGTGGGTTGTGTTCCAAAGAAAGTTATGTGGCACGGCGCACAAATTGCTGAAGCAATTAACGCGTATGCACCTGACTACGGCTTTGATGTTGAATTAAAAAGCTTCAGCTGGGCTAAATTAGTTGAAAGCCGCGAAGCGTATATTGGCCGTATTCACCAAGGTTACAACAAGTACTTATCTAGCAATGGTGTAACTGTAATCAATGGCTTTGCTAAGTTTGTTGATAACAAAACAGTTGAAGTAAACGGTGAGCTATACACGGCAGACCATATCCTTGTTGCTGTTGGTGGTCGCCCTACTATTCCTAACATCCCAGGCGCTGAGCTTGGTATTGATTCAAATGGCTTCTTTGAGCTAGACGCACAGCCTAAGCGTGTTGCGGTGGTTGGTGCTGGTTACATTGCCGTTGAAATCGCAGGTGTACTTCATAGCCTTGGTACAGAAACACATCTGTTTGTTCGTAAAAACAAACCACTACGTACTTTTGACCCATACATCGTTGATACGCTTGTCGATATTATGGCAAAAGAAGGCCCTACTCTTCACACTGAGTGCACACCAAAAGAAGTGGTTAAAGAAAGCGATGGTAGCTTAACAATTCACTTTGAAAATGGTCACAGCCAAAACGTTGATGAAGTTATTTGGGCAATTGGCCGTACACCTACAACTGACAAGATCAACCTTGCAGCGGCAGGTGTTGAAGTAACTGAAGGTGGTTACGTTAAAGTAGACGAATTCCAAAACACTACAGCTGAAAACGTATACGCAGTTGGCGATATCATCGAAAACGGTATTGAACTTACGCCAGTAGCCGTTAAAGCAGGTCGCATTTTATCTGAGCGTTTATTCAATAAAGAATTACCTGATGATTTAAAAATGGATTACGAGCTAGTACCTACAGTGGTATTCAGCCACCCACCAATCGGCACAATTGGTTTAACAGAGCAGCAAGCGATTGATCAATACGGCAGCGATAACGTTAAAGTATATAAATCAAGCTTTGCAGCAATGTACACAGCAGTTACTCAGCACCGTCAAGCATGTAACATGATGCTAGTGTGTGCTGGCGAAGACGAAAAAGTTGTTGGCTTACACGGCATTGGCTTTACCGTTGATGAAATGATCCAAGGCTTTGCTGTTGCAATGAAGATGGGCGCAACCAAAGCAGACTTTGATGCTGTTGTGGCTATTCACCCGACTGGCTCAGAAGAGTTTGTAACGATGAGATAAACTAGCTTTGCGAGTTGCGAGTTGCAAGTTGCGAGTCAATTTTAAAACCTTGTGGTGCTGCCACAAGGTTTTTTTATGCTTAAAGCTGGCACAAACCTTGTAGCTGTTAATTAAGTAACCAGTTATAGCAAGAATTTGCCCTTATTTACTGTGTAATTAAGCAACTTTTACGCAGTACTCAAGGCATTTTTACAAGGAGGCACTGTGTCTAAGTCTGCAATTTTATATCGCATGGTGACCGATGAGCATATTTGCCCATTCGGTTTAAAATCAAAAGATTTATTAGAGCGTCATGGTTACGATGTTGATGACCGTCACTTAACCAGCCGTGAGCAAACTGACGAATTCAAACAGCAGCATGATGTAAAAACCACACCACAAACCTTTATCAATGATAAACGCATTGGCGGTTACGATGATTTGCGCGACTTTTTTAATCTGCCCGAGGCAGGTCAGCAAGGTACTAGTTACACCCCTGTATTAGCGATTTTTGCAGTGACCATGTTACTAAGCTGCGGTTTTACTTATGCCAGCGGTGAAGCTTTATTTTCTATGCAAAATCTGATGCTGTTCGTGGCATTATCAATGGCCGTATTAGCGATACAAAAGCTGCAAGATTTATTCAGCTTTTCTAACTCATTTATTACCTATGACTTACTAGCCATGCGTGTCGTGCCCTACGCCTATGTTTATCCATTTATCGAGGCGTATGTAGCGATAGGTATGGTGGCTAAATTACCCGCCTTAGCTGTTGCACCATTTTCATTATTTATTGGTGGTATAGGTGCGATATCGGTTATTAAGGCTGTGTATATCGATAAACGAGAACTGAAATGTGCCTGTGTTGGTGGCGACAGTAATGTGCCGCTCGGCTTTATCTCTCTGAGTGAAAACTTATTTATGATTGCCGCAGGTATATGGATGCTATTTAGCTAATACAAAAACGCGAGGGATTACCCTCGCGTTCATTTTAACTATTAGTGAGGATTATTAAGCCGTACCACCCACAGTTAAGTTATCAATTTTAAGGCTAGGTTGGCCCACTCCTACAGGAACGCTTTGGCCATCTTTACCACACACGCCAACGCCTTTATCAAGCGCTAAGTCGTTACCTACCATCGAAATTTGCTGCATCACTTCTGGGCCATTACCAATCAGTGTTGCGCCTTTGATAGGTTGTGTGATTTTACCGTTTTCAATTAAGTAGGCTTCAGAAGCACTAAATACAAACTTACCCGACGTAATATCCACTTGGCCACCACCGAAGTTAGGAGCAAAGATACCTTTTTTCACCGAGCTGATGATATCGGCTTGGCTGTGCTCGCCACCTAGCATATAGGTGTTGGTCATACGTGGCATAGGTAAATGAGCGTACGATTCACGGCGCGCATTACCAGTAGGGTTTACACCCATCAAACGGGCATTTAGCTTATCTTGCATGTAGCCTTTTAGAATACCGTTTTCAATAAGCACGTTATACGCAGCTGGTGTCCCTTCATCATCCACGTTCAATGAACCACGACGATCAGCAATAGTGCCATCATCCACGACTGTACACAGCTCAGATGCCACCTTTTGACCTACTTTACCGCTAAACGCTGATGCGCCTTTACGGTTAAAGTCACCTTCTAGACCATGGCCTACCGCTTCGTGTAGTAACACACCCGGCCAACCTGCGCCTAGTACGACTTCCATACTACCCGCAGGTGCATCGATTGCTTCTAGGTTTACTTTTGCTTGGCGAACAGCTTCTTCAGCGTATTCCATCCAACGCGGTTTGCCATCGACTAATTCTTTAAAATAGCCATAATCTAAACGCGCACCGCCCCCTGCACCACCGCGCTCACGACGGCCGTTCTTCTCAAGTAACACTGAGCAATTTAAGCGAATAAGCGGGCGAATATCGGTGGCAAAGGTGCCATCACTTGCAGCAATTAACACTTCTTCATAAACCGCCGACATTGAGCTGATCACTTGCTCAGCATCCGGCGCTAATTGACGAATATAGTTTTCAAGTTCACGTAGCAGGCTTACTTTGTCATCGTTGCTCATGCTTTGAATTGGTTGATGCGGTGCATACTGCTCTTTAGCAGCAACATCACTGAATACTTGAATCGTTTTGTTTTCGCCAGCATTGGCAATGCTGCGCGCTGCCGTTGCGGCTTTGTTTAACGCTTCAAGGTTAATCGCATCTGAGTATGAAAAACCGGTTTTTTCACCGCTAACAGCACGCACACCCACACCACGCTCAACGTTGTATGAGCCTTCTTTTACTAAACCGTCTTCAAGCACCCAAGATTCGTGGTGACTCGATTGAAAATACAGATCGGCATAGTCCACTTGGTGCTGATGAATAAAAGCGAGCGTTTTTTCTAATTCTTCTCTCGTAAGTTGGCTGTCATGTAATAAATGCTGTTCAACCGTGTTCATAATAAATGCTCTCTAAATCGTTGCTGAGACTGCACAGGCATGTCTTGGCGAATTGTATTCAAGCGGTTTAAATCAAGCTCATGGCTGATAAACCCGGTACCAGAGGCAAGCTCACTGAGCGTTTCTCCCCATGGTGAAATAATAATGCTGTGACCATAAGTGTGGCGGCCATTCTCGTGCTCGCCCCACTGTGCTGCGGCAACCACATAGCATTGTGTTTCGATTGCCCGCGCAGCTAATAAAATATGCCAATGAGCAGCGCCGGTGACTGTGGTAAAGGCACTGGGCACTAAAATAAGCTCAGCCCCTTGGCGCTGCATGGCGGTGAATAAGCCACTAAAACGTAGATCATAACATACTGCTAAGCCAATTTTACCAAATGGCGAGTCGACCACCACAATATCGTTGCCTGCTTGCGTCGCATCAGACTCTCGGTAACTGCGCGTAGTGTCGGCAACATCCACATCAAATAAGTGAATTTTATTGTACTGCGCAACCACATCGCCTTGGTTGTTAAATAAAAACGAGGCAGCTAAATACTTACCATTTTGCTGTGAAACAGGCAGGGTGCCAGCGGCTAACCAAATATCATGTTGCTTACATAAATCAGCAAGCTTCGCTTTATATGCCTCACTTTGCAGACCTAGTTCATAACTTGCTTGGCTTTGCTTACTAAAGATCAAAAAGCTTTCGGGTAAACACACTAGCAATGGCCGAGTTGCAGGAAGGGTTGATAATGTCTGTGCTAAAAAAGCGAGGTTTTGCTCAGCATTCATGCTTGAGCACATTTGCACTGCAACAACCTGTGGGTGAGGGTTAGCCTTCATTGTTATCTAAACTCGCTGAAGATGCGGCATCTTTTAATTTTAGTTGCGTCGACGACTGCGGCTGGCTTTGCGCGGCTTGCGGTAACGTCACTTCACGGCTCTTACGATCCACTTCTTTCACAACAGGATCGTTCATACTACCTGTTACTTTAAAGTTGATCTCTGAAATCACCCGCGCCGAGTGAATCACCTTATCGATTGCCAGCGCTGCCAGACCACTTACAGGGTTAACCATCCATGCCACAATCACTGGAATACTCGACGTCACCTGTGGTGCAACCGCTAGGTCGTAATCAATTTCAAAGGTGTTTAAATTAGTATGGCCTTTAATCGTTAGATCGGCAGGCACACCATCAAGCTTGGTATCTTGGGTGTAAGCTATGCCCTTTTCTAGCTGCATGGTGCCTTGCATGCTGTTATAGAAAAAGCCTTTCGAGAATACATCTCTAAAATCCAGTTTCAGCTTACGCACTAACGAATCTAAACTCAGTAAAGAGAATACTCGCGCACCACCATCACTTATTTCTGCAAGGTGCCCTTCACCTAAACGCCAATCTAATTCACCAGCTAAACTTGGTACATCAAAGCTATAAGGTGCGCCTTGCCAAGCAAGATCAAACTTAATATTGGCATCTGAATCTTTTACTGTGGTGGTGATATCAAACTCATCAAATAACTCGCCAATGTCGTCACTTTGTAAGTTACCGCTAAAGCGTGTTTGCCCATCAGCAAATTGCCCTTTACCACGTAATACGTGATCGCCTTTGTCGATGACCAGCTCAGTGAACAAGAGTTTATCGTTCTCCCCAACTAAGCTGCTTTTAATTTTATCGAGCTGATACTCAGCCACTTTACAATCTTCACAGTTAAACTCGATGGCTGGGACTCGGGTTAACCAGCTTAAATCTTCTGGTTCTGAGTCTTGCTCTGTTTGCTCTGTGGCTTCGTTAAAATTAATACGCAGGTAGTCAGTAAAAATTTGAATTGGTCTGCGTGTCTCACCTGTTGGAATAAGCGCATCGGCACGTAATTCTTTAGCATTTAGCTTTAACTCTAAATCTGATTGCTTTGGTGCTAAGCGAAATTCAAAATCATTAAAGTCGATATTGTGTAGTGCCAGTTTATTAAATTTACCCGTTACGTTGTTGAATGCAGGCATCACACTTGGCGCATCAGACTTAACTTTGGTAAGCGCAATAATTTGATCAATTAAGCCAAACCAAGGCACTATTTCGGTTTCTGGTAAATCGATTGATACCGCAAAACCTTCACGATTAAGCCCTAAATCTTGTGCACCTAAAATTAAATGGGCATTACTAAATTTCTTTTCGCCGTTATCTAAAATCGCATTAAAGAATAACTGCTCATCGATATTCGCGGTGATCAAGTTAGAAATACGGTCGCCCTGTACCACTGCGGTTAATGGCCATTTCTGCTCTGCGCTTTTGTTATAAGGTGCAGGCAGCTGGCTAGTCACACCGATTAAATTACCACTGACATCGGCGCGGTAATTAAAGTCATTCGGTAAAAAGTTAAGCGACACATTAATATCTACATCACTTTGGCCGCTTAAGTAACCGGCCAATAAACCATGAGCTTGTTCAATTAAAGGCTCAGCTTCAAGGCCCAGCTTTACCGCAATTTCGGCGCGATAGGTATCAGCCACATTTTCACTGTTGTAGTTGGCTGTAAGTGCCATGCCCATCCAATCTGCTTTGGCATTTTTTAAGTCGATTTTATCGTTATTAAACTTAACAATACCGGTCATGTGGTTAAGGGTGATACCTGGCTGTGCAAGATAAACTGGAATATTGGCCAATTCAACTTCACCAATCGCATCAACATGACCCGAACGTAAATTTACTAACAGCTCAATATCGGCAGTCGCTTCGCCTTGCGGTTGCACAACTTCAAAAACACTCGCCAAAGGCTTGGCAAGCGGAGTGGCCGTAAAAAATGGATTAAGCTTATCGCCATGAGCACGTTTATTAATGGCAACTTTTAGGATATCTGCATTCATTAAATCAGCAATACTGACATGAACACTCTCCCCCAAAGCGAGGTTAACCAGCTTGCCCGACTTGCTATAGATATCCATGCGCTCATTTTCGAAATGTAAAATGACGTTGGCATCTTCAACTTCTGGCCAGCTTGGTGAAAACTTATATTTAGCGTTTTCAACATTCGCTAACACTTCAAATTGACCTTGCTGCTCTTTAAACGGGAACCCTTTAAATGGCCCCGAGAACAGCACTTGAGCTTTATTAACTTCACCGCCCTTAATTGCACCATTTAGGTAATTAACTAGCTTTTCGCTCATTACAGGTAACGGGAAATAATGCCCAGCGACTTTGGCATCAGGGGCATAGGCTTCGGCATATAAATCTAACCGCGGTTCATCGGTCAGGCTTAGCATCATCTCTGCAGCCACAGTAACTTCGTCGTTATCAAGCCAGATATTATTGCTACTAATGCGCCAGCCATCATCGTAATGGTGAAGGTCAAGTTCTACATTTAATTGATTGTAGGCAATATCTTGGCTAAAGCTGCCGTTCGTTAGCAGTTGATTGTTCTCGCCATATAACTGAATTCGCCCAGCTGATTGATTAATTAAGCCATCAACACGAATCGCCTGACCGCCAGGAATGCCCTGCAGTGACAGCCAATTAATTTGTTCGCCCTGAAACCAAAGTTGCCAGTTATCTTGCTGACCCAACTCAAGATAGGCATCACTTAACTGACCATTGGGTTGACGGGCTAAAAACGGGGCAAGTACTTCAAAGTTACTTAACTGCGATAACTTTGCCAGCAATGCAAAATCAAATTGCTTTAACCAAATTTGGCTTTTATCGCCAAGTTGAGCTTCAAACTGTAAGGTTGGCCATTGTTTTAAGTCACTTTCAAAGGTGAGCCCGGTGCTTTTTAAGCGCCAGCCATTTTGCTTTGGAAATAAATGAAAACCACCTTCACTTAAACTAATTTGGTGCGCTTCTTGGTTTTGTTGCCAGTTAATGAAACTCGGTAGCCACTGCACTTTTACATCGCTGATCAGGCCTTTTTCAAGACTAAACCAGGTTTGTAAATTGATGTCTGAAGTAAGTTGCTGCTTGTCGGTATTAATATATTGCGCCAGCCACTTAGATACATCAACGTTAGCTGCTTGCACATAGATATCGCCAGCCATGGTCTCAAGAGTCGAACCATTCAGCGCCATGCGAGCGTCAAAACTACCAACCGAAATTCCTGGTAACGCTAATGTGCCCGAGCCTTGATGTTGCTCTGGGGTATTTTGCCAGACAATGTTTTCGAGGATCAGCTTGCGCTCTTTACCATCATTAAGGGTAAAATTAAGGCTGCTATCTTGCACCGCAAAGTGACCCGTTTCACCAAGGAATAAGCCTTCAATTAGTTCTTTTTGCTCAAAGTTGCTGGTTTGCTGGTTATTCCCCAAATCAAGCATAGTGGGTAAATCAACATCAGCATGAAAACCATTGATCACAAAATAGTTCGATTTAAGCTGACGGGTTTTTACTGATTCCCATAAGTTAACTTCAAGGCTAGCCTTATCAATGGTGAGTGCTATTGGTGAGGTTTGGTTATCTTCAAAGGAAATATCTTCGATGACTAAGGCAGGGCCTTGCCCATGCCAACTGGCAGAAATTGAGCCAATTGCTAAATTTACATCAAAGCGTTCATACAAAAACGCTTCTATATCGTCTTTATAATCATTTGCGTATGGCAGTGAATACTTAACCACAGAGACAATAACGGCCAGCAGTACGAGAGTAATAGCAAATACTTGCCATAACTTACGTAAACAATAAAAGCAGACCGTTTTTGCCTTCATTACATCATTACCACATCAAACTGTTCTTGGTTATATAAACTCTCTGTTTGAATACTGACTTGCTTACCGATAAATAGTTCCAGCTCAGCAAGGTTGTGATACTCATCGTTGATCAATGCTTCGCTTACCGAAGGAGCTGCGTAAACCATAAACTTATCAGCTGCATAAGCACGGTTTACCCTAACGATTTCACGCAAGATTTCGTAGCAAACCGTTTCTACTGTTTTTTGTGAGCCGCGCCCTGAACACGCAGGACACACATCACAAAGAATGTGCTCTAAGCTTTCGCGGGTCCGTTTGCGGGTCATTTCTACTAAGCCTAGTGCAGATAAGCCGTTTATGTTGGCTTTTGCACGATCTTTTGCAAGTGCAGACTCAAGTGAATGCAAGACTCGACGTTTATGCTCATCGCTAACCATATCAATAAAGTCGATGATAATGATGCCGCCTAAATTACGTAAACGTAGCTGACGAGCAATCGCTGAGGTCGCTTCGATATTAGTATTAAAAATGGTCTCTTCGAGGTTACGATGGCCAACAAACGCACCGGTATTTACATCAACGGTTGTCATCGCTTCGGTTTGGTCGATAATTAAATAACCACCCGATTTAAGCTCAACTTTACGATGTAGCGCTTTTTGGATCTCGGTTTCAACATCGAATAAATCGAAAATAGGTCGCTCACCCGGGTAGTACTCTAGTGCTCCAGATAACAGCGGTACAAATTCTTCAGTAAACTCTTTAAGCTCTTGATAGGTTAGTTTTGAGTCAACACGAATACGCTCCATATCTTCACCTACGTAGTCACGTAGAGTACGAAACGCCAGTGTTAAGTCTTCATGCAAGATGCTTTCTTTACTGGTTTTTTTGCGCTTGGTGACGATTTTTTGCCACAGTTTTTTCAAGAACTCAGCATCGTGACGTAGTTCAGCTTCCGACGCCCCTTCTGCTGCAGTACGAACAATAAAGCTGCCGTCATCATCACCATATTCGGCAACAATTTTCTTTAAACGCGAACGCTCTTCTTCCGTTTCAATGCGCTGGCTTACCCCTACGTGTGTTGCATCTGGCATAAACACTAAATAACGAGAAGGAATAGTGATATCAGTTGTTAAGCGCGCGCCCTTGGTTCCTAGCGGGTCTTTAACCACTTGCACCATGATATGTTGGCCTTGGCGCACAAGCTCACGAATATCTTGTACTTTTTTGATTGGCTGCTCATCAACGCCTTCTACAATTGAGGCACTGTTTACAATGTCTGATGCATGTAAAAAGGCGGCTTTCTCTAAGCCAATATCGACAAACGCAGCCTGCATACCCGGTAGTACGCGACTGATTTTACCTAGGTAAATATTGCCCACGATCCCAAGGTTGCCAATTCGCTCTAGTTGGATTTCTTGCAGTACGCCATTTTCGATAAGCGCAACGCGACTTTCGCTCGGTGTAACGTTGATCAGTAATTCGGTGCTCATGTTACCCTCTTAAAAATTCGTTTAATAACTGCTCTGTCTCATATAAAGGTAAGCCGACAACCGCAAAATAGCTACCCGAAAGGTGACTAACAAAGCGACCACCTAAGCCTTGAATGCCATAACCACCGGCTTTATCTTGCGGCTCTCCACTATGCCAGTAAGCATCAATTTCAGCATCGCTGAGCGGTTTAAATGTAACATCGGTGACAACAAGGCAGCTTTTTACTTGCTCACTATCAGCAATTGCCACAGCCGTCATCACTTGATGAGTACGGCCAGATAAGCGCTTCATGGTGGCGGTAAAATCAGCTTGGTCTAGCGGCTTACCAAGTGCGGTATCATCAATGACAACCACGGTATCGCTGCCAAGTACTGGGCGGTCAGTGTAACCCATAGCAACGCCCGATTGCGCCTTGAGTCTAGCAAGACGCTCTACATAGTCGCGCGGGGCTTCGTTTGGGAATTGGCTTTCATCAGCATCAACGCTAAATTGAGAAAACTCAACGCCAAGTTGGCTGAGCAACTCTTTTCGGCGCGGTGATGCAGACGCCAAATAAATTGCGGTTTGCATTATCTAATCCTGAAATGACGGCGATATTTACGCAAAATTAAGAATATCCACCACCAACAAAGCATGCCGGTTAGTACTGGCCACATATAATGCGGGCTAAAGTAAACGCCCATTAAAAAGTGGTTAAGCCAAAACTGCATGAGGTGGTAAAGCGTTAAAAACAAAGCAATTAAAATGCTTTGCTGCCATAAAGAAAAGTTTCTAATTTTTTGGAAGTTACTCGCAGTGATAAATATACACACAGAGTAAGTCAGTGAGTTCACACCGAGTGGCGAGCCTGATGCAAGGTCCATTAATAAACCAACCACCCAAGCTGTGCCAATATTTAAACGGTGTGGCACCGCTAACGACCAATACATTAATACCATTAACACCCAGTCTGGGCGGTATGGTTCAAACGAAATCGGTAACGGCATTAATGCCATTACCAATGCAAAGAAGATACTGATAGCAATCAGCAAAAAGTGACGACTATTCATTGCTGATGCTCTCCTGCTGATTACGCCACAGCACAACCAATAAGCGAATACGGTCAAGTTGCGCAATTGGCTCAGCATAAACCTGCGCAAAAGGACGCCCTTCATCACGGTTAATTTCGGTCACTACTGCAACCGGATATCCCTCTGGGAAGGTGCCACCAAGGCCTGACGTAACCAAGATATCGCCAATGCGAACATCAAGGCTATGTGGTACATGCGAAAGCTTTACCACGTTAATTTTACCAATGCCCTCAACCACGGTACGTACATCGTTACGTAAAATACGTACAGGTGTGGCATGGGTTGTATCGGTCATCAGTAGCACCCGCGAGGTAGTTGAACCCACTTGAGTGATTTGCCCCACTACACCCATTTCGTCAATCACAGCTTGGCCTTCGCTTAGGCCATCCGTTGTACCACGGTTAATAACCACTTGGTGGCTATACGGGTTTGAATGAACAGAGAGGACTTGTGCAATAATTTTACGATTTGATTGCTTAGCCGATGAACCGAGTAAAGCGCGTAACTTATCGTTTTCACGAGATAAAAATTGCAGTTGTTGTAGTTGTTCGCTTTGTAGTAACTGCTTCTTTTTTAACGCTTCGTTTTCGGTTAATAGCTGTTCGCGGGTATGCAGGTTTTTCGCGCCAATACTAAATAACTCATAGGGCAAGTTGGCAAGATAAATAAGTGGGCTAACTAAAGTGTTTAGGCTGGTGCGGATTGTTGTACCACCTTGAGTGTAGCGATCGCCCACGATCAGCACGACACTCAAAAGCACTGCGACAAAAAGTCGCAGTTGCAAAGAGATGGTACGACCAAAAAGTAACTTCATTAGTCGTAGCTAAATACGTCACCACCGTGCATATCAATCATTTCTAGTGCCTTACCGCCGCCACGCGCAACACAGGTTAAAGGATCATCAGCAACCACAACTGGAATACCAGTTTCTTCCATTAATAGACGGTCTAAGTCTTTTAGTAATGCACCACCACCGGTTAATACCATACCGTGTGCAGAGATATCAGACGCAAGCTCTGGTGGAGATTGCTCTAATGCAACCATTACCGCGCTCACAATACCCATTAATGGCTCTTGCAGTGCTTCTAAGATTTCGTGTGAGTTAAGCGTGAATGAACGCGGTACACCTTCAGCAAGGTTACGACCACGTACTTCAATTTCAATAGGCTCGTCTGTTTTGAAAGCAGAACCGATTTGGTGCTTGATGTTTTCAGCTGTCGCTTCACCAATTAAGCTACCGAAGTTACGACGTACATAGTTGATGATAGCTTCATCAAATTTGTCACCACCAATGCGTACAGATGAAGAGTAAACCACACCATTTAAAGAAATAATGGCAACTTCAGTTGTACCACCACCGATATCAACAACCATTGAACCGGTTGCTTCAGACACAGGTAAGCCAGCACCGATAGCCGCAGCCATTGGCTCTTCGATTAGGTACACTTCACGAGCACCGGCACCCATAGCAGACTCACGAATAGCACGTTTTTCTACTTGCGTTGCACCACAAGGCACACAAATAAGTACACGCGGGCTTGGGCGCATGAAATTGTTGTTATGCACTTGCTTGATGAAGTGTTGCAGCATTTTTTCAGTGACGTAGAAATCAGCAATAACGCCGTCTTTCATTGGACGAATTGCTTTAATGTTACCCGGAGTACGACCTAACATTTGCTTAGCTTCGGTACCTACAGATGCTACGCTCTTAGGGCCACCAGCACGCTCTTGACGAATAGCAACAACTGAAGGCTCGTTTAATACGATACCTTCTTCTTTTACATAAATTAGGGTATTGGCTGTACCCAAGTCGATCGATAGATCGTTTGAAAAAATACCACGGAGTTTTTTAAACATGAGGCTGGATGACCTTTGAAAATTCGTTCTTATACTAGCTGCTCTCACTCTATCATGCTAATCATGAGAAAGCGCAACTGCTTTAATTAAAATGCTAAAAAAGGAAGCATCCATTGCTTCCTTTTTAAATTCTTATCGTTCGCGTACTAAACGGAAACCGATATAGTTTGCACGAAAATCTGGCGCTAAGATTAAGCGCGTTGATACGCGTGCTAGGCTAGGAGCAAAATTCCATGCACCGCCTCGAACAGCCACATCAGACTGCCCTGACTTTTTGTTTGTCCATTCCCACACATTACCTACTGTATCGTATAGGCCAAATGCGTTAGGAGAAAACGACCCTGTTGGTGCAGCGCTCTTGTTTGACCATTCGCTACCACACCAGCCACAGTTCGCTAAATTTTTACCAATTTCGTTACCCCAAGGGTATTCAGTTTCTTTACCTGCACGTGCAGCGTATTCCCACTCAACCTCATTTGGTAAACGAAACAGCTGGCCTGTTTGACCCGATAACCAATCAGCATACGCTTTGGCATCGTTGTAAGTTAAACAAACCGCCGGAAAATCACTTTCTTGATCAAAGCCTGGGTTGCGCCAGTTTAAGGTTGCTTCCCACACTGGTTCGCCATTTAAGTAATACGCACAGCCGCGATCTTTTTCTGCTTCTGTTTTATAGCCGGTATTCGCAACGAATTGCTCATACTCACCAACGCTTACTTCTTTGCTTTGCATTGCAAATGAGTTAGCAATGGTTTTTTCTACCACTGGGCGCTCATTCGCTAACCCATTGCCGTTAATGTCACCCATCTTAAATTTACCAGCGGGAATAACTACAATGCTGGCAGAACTGGTTTTATTAACAATACTTGCAACAGGTGCTGTTACAGGTTGCTCTGGTGCCGCAGTCACTTCAGCAACAACAGGCTCTGGCACTTTAACTAGGTTTGCATTAATGGTTTGTGCTTTACGCAGATCAATTCGCGCTTTATAGCTTTTGTAGCCACGTTTGCGAATTTCAATATCATGAAAACCTTTTGGTAATGATGTCGTTAACCTAGTTGCACCATAGCTAACACCATCAATAAACACTTCGTCGTCATAAACATTTGAACGCAGTGTTAATTCAACCATTTTAGATTTTTTTAGATCAGGTAATGGTTCAACCTTTATTGGCTTTTTTACAGAATAATCGCTTACTGGTTGCTCACTCATACGCGAAACCGATACCACCTGCCCATTATCCTGAGAGTCACTGAATGTTAACTGACTATCTGAGTACGTAGTGCCGTAGCTTGGCTGAAAGTTACCGGCCAAAGGCGTGCCATAGTCAGCACAAAAACGATTATCTAAATTAAGTAGGCTACATAAACGGCTGCTGTTTACATCACCGCGCATCGTCACACTTAAGTTAACGTTGTAGTTACCTTGGCCACTGAACGCGCTGTTCACGACATGGCTACTTAAAATCTTAACTTGTGCACCAGCAAGGTTACGTTTTGGCTCAACCAAACGCTCTTCAGTTAAGTTAGCAAAAATCTGGTCTACAAAACGTTTAGTGGCTTTTTGTAAGCCCATTTGTTGACCACGCTGTTCACAGGCAGCAAGTGTTTCGGTGCGCTTACAGTTAATCGTATGATTAACCTCTAATGTGCCTTCACGAGTGAATTCGTTACGTAAACGCTCAACACGTGCCGTTGCTAACTGCTCTTTTAAGCTTTCTAAGGTGTTTAACTGGGTGTGCTTTGATACACGAATTTGCTCAATGTCTTTTCTATGTGAAGCAATTGCCGCCAATTGCATCGAAATATCATCTTTGTTTTGTTTGTGATCAACCACAGCTTTTTGATAGCGCGACTGCGCATTGCTGATATCAAGAGTTGGGTCATCAATAAGTCGGCGGTACATCTCGTTCATTGCATCTAGCGCTTGGTTTTTTTCTTTATCTAGCTCAGTTGAGCGGGCGCGCAATAATTCGAGTTGTTTTTGTAACTGACTTTCTTCTTTTAGGTGTTTTTCGAGGATTAAGGTCGAGTTATCGTATTCGGCTTGTTTTTTACTGATCTCTGATTCAATGCCAGTTACCGTAGCAGTATCTTGTGCAAATGCACTAGTTGCTAGCAAACTAACTGAAATTAACAGAGATAAAGGAGCAATTCGCATATATTCCATTCCCAAAAAGCGGCAATTATTTGGTCATTATTATTTTTTTATAATTAAACTCTTATGCTATGTACTTGCAAGGCAAAACACAAGCTTTGTTCAATTATTATCTGAGTTTACATCTATTACCTTAGTTGATGCCAGTAAATAACAAAATCATTTGAGTTTAATTGACTAATTTCTATCTGTAAGACGACTTTGCTACAATAAGACGTGTTTTTTTATGAAAATTAATGCCGTGAATAGCTCTTTTGAATCACCAGTACAAACAATCCATCACCCCTTATTAGCTGCACGTAAAATTCAGCTGAGCATCAAGCGAGATGATCTTATTCATCCGCAAATTAGTGGCAACAAATGGCGTAAGCTAAAGTTTAACCTTGATGTTATGCAACAACAGGGCAAGTCTGAACTACTCACTTTTGGTGGTGCGTTTTCAAATCATATTCATGCCACGGCAACTGCGGGTAAGTTATTTGGCTTTAAAACCCACGGTATTATTCGCGGCCCTGAGCTAGACGAAGCAAATCCAACACTCAACTACGCAAAGCAATGTGGTATGAGCTTACACCCAGTAAATCGAATTACTTACCGGTTAAGGCACGACCAAACGTATTTAGCACAGTTACAAGAGCAGTTTCCGAATGCCTATATATTGCCAGAAGGTGGTACCAACTCAGCAGCTCTTTTAGGTTGTAAAGAATTAGCGCAAAGCCTACCAAGCTCTGATGTAATAGTTTGCCCAACCGGTAGTGGCGGTACACTAGCAGGTTTAATAGAGGGTGCACCACAACACACCAAGCTGTTAGGTGTCGCAGTACTGAAGCAAGCGCACTACTTAATTGATGAGATAAAGCAGCTAAGTAATAAAGCAAATCAGCAACAAAACTGGCAGCTGCTTTGCGACTTTCATGATGGTGGTTACGGAAAGTTTAGCGATGACTTGTGGCAATTTTGCCAAACCTTTACTGAGCAGCACGTAATCCCGCTTGAGCCAATCTACAGCGGCAAAATGCTCTATGCCGTTTGGCAATTAATAGAGCAAGGTTACTTTAGTGAAGGAACACATATCATTGCAGTGCACACTGGTGGGCTACAAGGTTTAGACGGCCTTAAGTACCGAGGGCTAATTGACTAGCTGTAAGGTGTAATATCCGCCAGTTTTTGCAATGGCTCAGCAAAGTAAAAGCCTTGAGCCGCAATGATCCCTAGGTTTTTTAAGGTCGCAAGTTCGTTCTGTGTTTCTACTCCAACCGCATAAACAGGAAAGTTTAGCTCAGTACCCTTAGAAATTATTTGCTTTACAATTTTTTGCTGTTGGGTGTTGGTATCTATATTGTGTATCAGTTCAAATGCTAACTTAATACTGCATACATTTTTGATATTTCTATAAGTTGCTATATGTTCTGCGCTACGCACGTTATCAATAACAATACCAGCAGACAGTTTCTCTAAACATTCAAACTGTTCACTGAGCTTTTTATGCTGTTTTAGATAATCGTCTTCGCTTAGTTCAAATTGCAATTTGTCTGCGCTATTAAACCCTTCCATTTGCTGTTTAAACCACAGCCAAAACTCGTCATTAAACCAGTTCATTGCGTGTAAGTTTATACTCACCGTTAATGAGCCCGTTTCGTTCAGCAGCATTTTCTTCACTTGAGAAATCACAGTTTGGTCCAATAACAAGACATCTTTTTTACTACTCATATGAGGAATAAAATGCCGAGCCGCAAGCAAGCCTAAACTCTTGTGGCGAATACGGATCAACGCCTCATGCTGTAAAATGTCGCCGGTTTGTAAGTCGAATAAAGGCTGAAAAAACAACATAAAATGTTTTTTCTTTATGTACTCAAAAAGGTGCTCTTTACTATCTGCGAGCATACTTGACTGCGTATGCCCAAAAGGCAAACGATGAATATGCTGCCAAGCACTTTGTTTCGCCAGCGCTAATGCTGATTTAGTAAGCTGATAAACCACAGCCTGATCAGCCCCTGTGCGGTAATTACACACACCAATTTTTATATCTGCACGAGACAAGTCACTACGATAATTTAAACAAGCTTGATATATAACCTGATGTAATCGCTTAGTGTATTTATCAACCTCGGTGGCAGGCACACTGTTTAAGGTCACGGCAATACCACCCGATGGCAATAATTTCACAGAGCGATTTACAAGTTCACCAAATCCTTTTGCTATGACTAACTTAAAGTAATTATCAACGTCGAGGTTAGCAGGGAAAGGGTTCTTCCAAAAGAATAGCGCAAACAAATGGTTATAGTTTGTTGGTACACCATACAAAATATTTAAATCCTGATGACCTAATGGTTTAGGTGATGCAACTTTCTTGGCTGTAACCTGAGTGCTTAATTGTTCAAATGGTTTGCTCAGCGGTTTTTCTGTTATTGCTAATTGCTTGAACATTTTTTTCCACCAGCGGAAGCCCCAATACCCAGTGCCAAGCAATATTAAATTTAGGAAAATAAATAAGTGACTTTCGACCAACCAAGAAGGCCAATGAAATAAACGCAAATTAACCGTTTTATAGCTAAATACCTCTTGCTCTAAGTCGATAAAGTTTGCAAAGTTATGTGGTACATCACTAGCGCTCATTGCAAAGCCTTGGCTTTTAACTAAGGTAGCAATAATATCTTGCGAGGCAATCGGGTCGAGGTTTAATTCATACACTTGTTTGGCAAGCTCTGTACCGGTGCGATGAACTTTGTCGTGCAACACATCACTTAAGAAAATATTAAAAACAACTAATAGCAAAAAAGCGGCCGCCACATAGATGGCCACCGGTTGCTTTATTTGTGAAGCTAAGTCTCGTTTCATTTCACAGGTTAGTTGCTTAAACATATACAAAGTGTTGTTCAAGAACCCTATAAATACAAGGCTACAGGGCGATTTAAAGCAATATCAGAAATATCCTAGAACCAGCGCTGTCAAAAGTTTTGTAATTTTAAACACCTAGCAAAAACAGTTAATGAGAATTATTTTGTAACCGACAAACTGCTACTTAAAGAGTAGTAAGAAAGTTTGCAGTGCTAAAGCTTCTCCAAAATCAACGCAGTTGCTAATCAACTTTAAACACATTTAGGGCATCGGATGTTCTTTGCTGTGCATTTTCTAAATCTGTAATTAACTTCTCAAGTAACGCTAATTCTTTTTGAACATCATGCATGTTTGAAGTGATATTTTGACTTGCTTTGCTCGCTTCTTCAGCAAGCTGACTTTGCGATTCAATCGCATCGGATACCGTATTTGTTTGACTGCTCACATCAGCAATATTCGCTGTTAACGTATCTATATTCGTTAACGCTTGTTCACTGTTATCACTAACCATTTGCGTTGAGTCAGAGGTATTTTCCATATACACCTGCAACTGCTGAACCTGCTGTTTTATATCATCTAGTACTGAAGATATTTCAGATGTAGAGTCTTGGCTACGTGTAGCTAAACCACGAACCTCATCGGCTACAACAGCAAAGCCACGGCCTTGCTCCCCTGCCCGAGCAGCTTCTATTGCCGCATTCAATGCAAGTAAATTAGTTTGCTCTGCAATGCTCGAAATCGTATCGAGTACAGATTGAATACTGTTTGTTTTAGCACTTAGGGCATCTGATTGTTCATGGGCTTGCTGTATTAACTCTGACAACGAGCTAATACTTGCTTTATTCCTACCAATAATTTGTTTAGTACTTGCAGATAGATCATTCGCCTTTATCGTATTTTTAGAGCTCTCTTCTGCAGATACTGCTATTTGCTCTATCTGGCTATATAGCCTAGTGAAGTTGTCATGCAATGTTGCGGTCGTTGAATTAATATTTTCAACACGCTCAGATAGCTCTTTTGCAAATGTGATCAATGATTGAACACTGGATTCGCTGGTGTTATTTGCTTGCTGAACTTGCCTAATTAAATCGGTAAGCGCATCGACGAGCTCATCAACGCTTCTGGAGATTGCACCAATTTCATCACTCGAATTATCGTTAATTCTCACCGCTAAATCATGGCTGGTAGCAATAGTGCTAATCACATCTCTAACCCTAGTTACTTTTCTCGCCAGCGACTTAATAACGAATAACCCAAAAGCAAAGAACAAACCTATAAGAATAATGGCAAAGCCACTAGTGGCATAAACCTTAGTATTTGCACTACTACGACTTTGCTCAATCAGCGACTCTAAAGCTTGCTGCTTATTTAGAATATGCTTACGGACCTTACCTATTAACTCAGTGGAGTGAGCAAACCAATCTGATGGTGTTGGGTAACTTAAAGATAACTCACCATTTTCTTGATTAAGCTTTTCAACAATGTTTTTTACATCTTGATAAGTTTGCGAGTTGGTCAATTCTGCTAACCACTTTTTATCAGCATCACCTGTGAGTGTTAAAGAAAGCAAAAACAAGGTTTCTTCAATATTGTGAAAATAGCTACTGACTAAGACTTGATTACTCTCAGAAATAGACTTGGAAGATAAGACACCATTCACTTTACCTCTTACTTGCCCAAGCCTCTCCTTCAATAAAGACATTTCGACTATTGCAAGACCAGAGGCGATTGCCTCACTTTGTTTGACCTGTGAGACTCGCCTGTTGGCAACATCGAGCATAAACTTGTTTGAATCAGAATAAACCACAAACGCTTGTTTGCCTTGCTTCTTGTCGACACTTTCTCTGAGCTCAGTGATTTTCTTATGTTTTGCTAATACCGCATTGAATAGTGTTGATGAAACCTTATGTTGCTGAGTGTAATGGGCAAATTTATCAAATGCTTTATCGACCACTACACGCTGCTGTGCAACACGCTCTTTATTTTGACTATAGCCAGAGCCAATTAGACCTGCCGTTAATCCTCTTTCAACAGCCGTTTCGTGAGCTATCTCATCAATCATTAAAGCTTCACGTATATATACAGCATCTTTCTCAACTGTGCTTTTTCTAATAAGCGACTCATTGATAACAGTATAAGACGCTGCAAACATCACAACCAAAGCAAAAGCGATAACCGCTGCAAGCGCCTGTTGAAAACTAATCTTCCTTAAAAGCTGCATAGTTAATAATAAAGTTGTGGAATTAAGGTTCTATAAACTTAGACCAGGTTTTGAATATAGCCAATTCGGCCTATCAAATTGCTTTTATACCAATCCGCTTAATTAAGTAGTCTATTTTGAGGCAATAAAACCTCGTTGATAACAAGGCAAAAACTTCGTTATTTAGTTGTTCTAAATGAGAAGTTTTTAACGCAGTTAGCGACAGGTTTAATCCCTCAAAATGATTAAGTATTATTGCGGGTTGGTATTAGGTTAAGCATTAACTCTCGCACATAAAAAAGCCCCGCTTATGCGGGGCTTCTTAAAAACTAATTACATAGTTTTGCTATATCAGCAATTAGAACGGAATATCGTCATCAAAGTCGATTGGTGGTTCCATTGGGTTTGATGCGCCGCCTTGTGGTGCATTTTGTGGTTTAGGAGCAAAACCGCCTTGTTGAGGTGCGCTGCTTTGCTGCTGACCATAACCGCCACCATATTGGTTATTACTTTGTTGTTGTGGTGCAGATTGCTGTTGTGGACGCTGTTGCTGCTGTGCTGGCGCAGACTGTTGCTGTGGAGCATAGCTATTATTACTTTGTGATTGCTGTGCACCACCGCCGTAACCGCCACCTTGTTGTTGACCACCTTGGTAACCGCCTTGTGATTGACCACCTTGATAGCCACCACCTTGCTGCTCACCACGACCGCCTAACATTTGCATTTGACCGCCCATGTCTACCACGATTTCTGTGGTGTATTTTTCTTGGCCTGATTGATCAGTCCATTTACGCGTTTGTAAACGACCTTCAATGTACACTTGTGAACCTTTACGAAGATACTCACCAGCAACTTCTGCTAGTTTGCCAAATAACACAACACGGTGCCATTCAGTACGCTCTTGCATTTGCCCTGTGTTTTTATCTTTCCAGCTATCTGTCGTAGCAATGCTGATATTCGCTACGCCATTGCCATTAGGCATATAACGTACTTCTGGATCTTGGCCTAAATTACCAACCAAGATAACTTTGTTCACACCGCGTGCCATGGAACTTCTCCTATAAAACGTTAGATTAAACCAGCCACTTTGCGTGCTTGGTCTAGGTCAAATTCTTTATCATTAATCTTTAAATAGCTGCGATTTTCATCACAGACAACCGTTGCTTCAATTACGCCCGGTAAAGCAACAAGACGAGAAGCAAGCGCTTGTGCCTGCTGCTCTGAACTTAATTCAGTCATTAAGCTAATTATTTTACTTCTTGGTGGGACTTGCATATTCCAAGCAAGGATAAGCCATATTACCCCAACAAGTGCCGCCGCCGCAAACACTGCTTGCGCACTTAATGCTTGAGCAACGTAACCCCCTAATAAACCACCTAAAAAGGCACCAAAAAACTGCGTAGATGAAAATACTCCCATCGCAGAACCTTTCTGGTTTGCAGGGGCAATACGCGAAACAAGTGCAGGCATGGTTGCTTCTAAAAAGTTAAAAGCAATAAAGTAAACCAACATACAAATACCGATGCCAATCACCGAATCAACCCATAACGACATCGCGAGCATACTTAAAACAAGCAGCGCGATTGAGCCAATAAAGGCTTGTTTTTCTTTTTCTTTACGAATAGCCACAATCATCATTGGTGCCATCAAGAAAAACGCTAAAAACAGTACAGGGATATATAAATACCAATGGTGGTCTGCGACTAAGCCATCTTTTATCAGCTGGCCCGGTAAGGCTACAAATACGGTAGTTAATGTAAGATGAAGCAGCATCACACCAAAATCAAGGCGTGCTAATTGTGGATGTTTAATTAGTTGCTTAATATCATCAAGGGTAGCAAGTGTGTCACCTTTTGGCGCCTTATTGACAGCATTTGGCACTAAAAACAACACAATTAAAATACCTAAAATGGCCAGTCCTGCAGTAAGCCAAAATACTCCAGCAACTCCCCACGATGCAGCAACAATTGGCCCTAGTAGCATAGCAATGGCAAAGCTCATACCAATACACATACCAATAACGGCCATAACTTTCGGACGCTGTTCATCACGGCTTAAATCAGAAGCAAGCGCCAATAAGGCACTGGCAATTGCCCCCATGCCTTGTAGTGCACGCCCTAGCGTAACCATTTGCACAGACTCAGCGGTTGCCGCAATAACAGAGCCAAGTGCAAACACACAAAGGCCACCAATAATCACTTTTTTACGACCAATTTTATCAGACAACCAACCCATAGGGATTTGCAGCACGGCTTGCGTTAAACCATAAGCACCAATAGCAAAGCCAATCCAAAGCGGCGAAAACCCTTCTAATTGCTGACCATAAATCGCCAATACTGGCATCAGCATAAATAGGCCAAGCATACGGAATGCAAAGACGCTCGCCAACGAAACGGCAGCGCGTTTTTCTCGAGAGTTGAGTGAAGATGCTGTCATGAATTACTGATCTTGCTGTCTATTAAAATTTGAGCGTGGATTCTACCACAAGCGAAAACTAAATAATCACCTGTAAGTGATGATTTTTTCTTTGATCAAGGATTAATCTTATCGCGTATTATGAGATACTGAAAAAATAATTAGGTAATAAAACGAGATAGCATGGAAAACATTGAAGTCCGAGGCGCCCGTACGCACAATTTAAAAGACATCAGCCTAACCATTCCCCGTGATAAGCTGATAGTTATCACTGGCCTATCTGGTTCAGGGAAATCGTCTTTAGCGTTTGATACTTTGTATGCAGAAGGGCAACGTCGTTATGTTGAATCACTGTCAGCGTATGCAAGACAGTTCTTATCGCTAATGGAAAAACCCGATGTTGATCACATCGAAGGTTTATCGCCAGCTATCTCTATCGAACAGAAATCAACGTCACATAACCCGCGTTCAACGGTCGGTACTATTACCGAGATTTACGATTACCTTCGTTTATTATTTGCCCGTGTAGGTGAGCCACGCTGCCCTACTCACGACTTGCCACTTGCCGCACAAACTATCAGCCAAATGGTCGATACGGTTTTAGCTCTGCCAGAAGGTAGTAAGCTAATGCTATTAGCACCAGTGGTAAAAGATCGTAAAGGTGAGCACGTTAAGCTGCTTGAGCAACTCGCAAGCCAAGGTTTTATTCGCGCCCGTATCGATGGCGAAGTCTGTGACTTATCAGATCCACCGACCCTTGAGCTTCATAAAAAGCATACTATCGAGGTTGTGGTTGACCGCTTTAAAGTAAAAGATGGTCAGCAACAGCGTTTAGCTGAATCATTCGAAACGGCACTTGAGCTATCAAGTGGTATTGCCCATGTAGCGGCAATGGACGATTCACTCAGCGAAGACATGCTGTTTTCTGCTAATTTTGCCTGCCCAACGTGTGGCTATGCCATGAGTGAACTTGAGCCGCGTTTATTCTCGTTTAACAACCCTGCGGGTGCGTGTCAAAGCTGTGATGGTTTAGGTGTGCGTCAGTATTTTGATCCAAACCGTGTTGTGCAAAACCCAGAACTAAGCTTATCGGGTGGTGCTATTAAAGGCTGGGACAAACGTAGCTTTTATTACTTCCAAATGCTGCAAGCAGTCGCAGAGCATTATAAATTTGACCTAGAAGTGCCTTTCCAAGAACTTAGTAAAGAAGCGCAAAAGGTGATTCTTGAAGGTTCAGGTAAAACTAAAGTTGCCTTTAACTATCGTAACGACCGTGGTGATTTAATTACGCGTAACCATGAGTTTGAAGGCGTTTTAAATAATATGAATCGCCGCTACCGTGAAACCGAGTCAAACTCAGTGCGCGAAGAGCTTGCTAAATACCAAACAAGCCAAGCGTGTCCGAGCTGTCATGGCTCTCGATTACGCGAAGAAGCTCGCCACGTATTTATTGGCCAAACAAACCTGCCAGCCATCACCACGATGAGTATTGGTGAAAGCATGGCATTTTTTGATGGCTTGAACCTAACTGGTCAGCGCGCCCAAATTGCCGAAAAAATTCTCAAAGAAATTCGCGACCGTTTATCTTTCTTAATTAATGTAGGCCTTAATTATTTATCACTTGAGCGAAGTGCCGATACCCTGTCTGGTGGTGAAGCGCAGCGTATTCGTTTAGCGAGTCAAATCGGTGCAGGTCTTGTTGGTGTTATGTACGTATTGGATGAACCATCAATTGGTTTGCACCAACGCGATAACGACCGCCTACTAAAAACCCTTATTCACTTACGCGATTTAGGCAACACCGTCATTGTGGTTGAGCATGACGAAGATGCTATTCGCGCTGCCGATCATATTATCGATATCGGCCCGGGTGCCGGTGTTCATGGCGGCCATGTTATTGCACAAGGTACCCATGACGATATTCTAGCCAGTAAAGATTCAATCACGGGTCAGTACCTCTCTGGTGAGAAGAAAATTGAAGTACCGGAGGCTCGCCATCAAACCAACGACAAATGGCTTGAGTTATTTGGTGCCACAGGTAACAACTTAAAGAACGTTGATTTACGTATTCCATTTGGCTTAATGACCTGTATCACAGGTGTATCAGGCTCAGGTAAATCGACGCTTATCAACGACACTTTATTTAAGCTGGCTCATACCGAGTTAAATGGCGCAACGACCGCAGAAGCGGCACCGTATAAGTCAATCAAGGGTCTAGATCATTTTGATAAAGTGATTGATATTGACCAAAGCCCGATTGGCCGTACTCCGCGTTCAAATCCTGCAACTTACACCGGTATTTTTACCGGTATTCGTGAGCTATTTGCGGGTACTCAAGAAGCCCGTTCACGTGGCTATAAGGTCGGTCGCTTTAGCTTTAACGTTAAAGGTGGTCGTTGTGAGGCTTGCCAAGGTGATGGCGTGATCAAGGTAGAAATGCACTTTTTACCTGATGTATATGTACCTTGTGATGTATGTAAAGGTCAGCGCTACAACCGTGAAACCCTTGAAGTACAGTACAAAGGTAAAAACATTCACCAAGTACTCGAAATGACCGTAGAAGATGCCCGTGACTATTTTGATAAAATTCCAGCTATTGCACGTAAACTGCAAACCTTAATGGATGTAGGCTTGTCGTATATTCGCTTGGGTCAAGCTGCTACTACCCTCTCCGGTGGTGAAGCGCAGCGTGTGAAACTGGCTCGTGAACTTTCAAAACGCGATACCGGTAAAACCTTATATATCCTTGATGAACCAACTACGGGTTTACACTTTGCTGATATTCAGCAATTATTAGTAGTACTTCACCGCTTACGCGATCACGGTAATACCATTGTTGTTATTGAGCATAACCTTGATGTGATCAAAACCGCAGACTGGATTGTCGACTTAGGCCCAGAAGGTGGCTCTGGCGGTGGTGAAATTTTAATTTCTGGTACACCTGAAGACGTTGCCGAGTGTGAGCGTTCACACACAGGAAGGTACTTAAAACCACTACTATAAAAAGGATATTGCGTGCGTAGGTATTTAAAAATTGCAAAATGGCGCGCTAATAAACAGTTTCAACAACAGCAACGTAGCTGGCAGCCTCATAAAACGAGGCTGGTTGAACGATTACAAGCCATTTGGTTTAACTTAAGTACCGCACAAAAGCTCTATCTTTTAGCATTAAGCAGCCTGATTGTTCTGCAATCGGGCTGGTTAAGTGCCACCATCACCATTATTGCGCTTGTTATTGAATTTTGGCCCAAGTTTAACCAACTTTGGCACTCTCTTGCCGGCAAAGCACTGATTTTAATCTTCTATGCCAGTATCGCTAATTTTGTATTAGCTGGTGCGAGCGGCATAGTTAATGATGTGACTCATGTGTCTTCCAGTCATTTTAACTACACCCATAACTTTGCCACCCTGTTATATTTACCCCCTTGGGCAATGGGAATAACCTTAGGTACTTTATTGTTATTTCAACTTTTTTTACCCTTCTATATCTTTGTTTTATTGCTAATAAAGCCATTTGGCTCTGAGCGAGTTAAGTTTATTAGTCAAAGCTATTCACCACTGTTAACTGCCATCGTGCGCTTTGTTTTAGCGTCAGTGGTCTTTATTAACCTAATTTCGTTCCTTGATGATAAGCCACCTGAAGAAGTACTCGATAATATGGTTAGCACCTTTTTAGATAGCAAAGTTATTGCTAAAGAATCAGGTGAAGAGCAGCAAAAAGCAGTCGAACAACTCGGTGAAAAACTCGAACAACAACTTCCTGAAAGTACACAAAACTCAACCCCTAACCAAGACGTCAATATAGAAGGTGACAGTGAAACCGCCGAAAACCTTCGTCAGTTTCTAGATACCAAAGGTTACTTTGAGCGTAGCAAACGTTTAATTGCGATGTTTGCTTACAGCTTTGAAGCCGATAGCTATTCACGCTGTTTAAAAGCAGAAAACAGTAAAGCCGTTGAGCTGAATGATTACGAAATAGTGCAAGTAACCCCTGATCACCATGCTGAGTATGGCTATCGATTTGAAGTCATTGCTTGTGACTCGCCAGGCGTTACCCCAGTAGAAAAATAGCGCAGCAATCTATACTACTCACTTGGCTTACTGCGTTTTTCTCTTATGAAATGAAATATCGAAAGCCCAATAAAACCAAAGCAAACTAAGGCGATTACTAAATTAGGTATAAAAATAAGTAACATAGTAGCATCATAGCCGATCTTTGCGAATGCAGCACAAAGGCTACCAACAATCAGTTCGGTTAAGATTATACCAATTCGCTTAATTAAGTGATCTATTTTGAGGCAAGAAAACCTCGTTGATAGCAAGGCAAAAATTTCGTTATTTAGTTGTTCTAAATCAGAAATTTTTAACGCAGATAGCGACAGGTTTAATCCCTCAAACTGATTAAGTATTATTGCGGATTGGTATTAGCTCCCATTCTAATGAACTATTCGCAGGTACAGTTTTAGCCGCATAATGTTTTACTTTAAAACCCATATCAAAGCCTCCAAGCTCCTATTTGCTACATTCAAATTATCATCAATAGGCAAAAACACAAAAATAAAATGATTTAAAACCTTATTTCCTCTCATAAGAATTACACTTAAACTATTGAAAATATTTAAGTTAACATTTTAAAACCTTATATATAAATCGCTTAGAACTAGATAAGCGACTCAAGCAACTTTCCTCGCTATTGTAGTTTCCATCAACGGGCCACCAACCAACTTTGCTTCGCTGATAAAACTAATCAACCAATTAAGAGAATAAAGTTATGAGCAACTCAGCTTTAAAAATAGTGTCGATACTCGCAGTAGGCACGCTTGTTGTTACACTGCCAAACCCCTTATTTAATAGCCAAGATACTCAAAAATTAGAACAACATCTTGAGATATCTATCGAGGTTTCTATCGAGCAAATGAACAAAAAAGTTGACCATCAAATTGAGTTAAAACTCAACAAGTAATGCCCTGCTTGCCCAGAACATTGGGCAAGCTTTTTCAATTAACAGGCTAAAAGAATGAAACAACTAACTCAATTACTGCTCTCAACAATTGCTGCATCATGCTTGTTAACAACGAGTATTTGTAATGCAAAAAGTGCCGTTTGGCAGGTAAGTAAAGGTGATGAATTTATATACATTGCGGGGTCAATTCATGTTTTACCGCCCAAGGAACTACCGCTACCGGCCGAATTTAATCAAGCATATAAACAAGCCGATACCCTAGTACTTGAAGCCGATATGCCAGCGCCAAGTAATAGCTCAGCACAACTTACTATGCTTAAAGCACTGAGTTACGAAACCGGTGAAACATTAAGTAGTAAGCTCTCTGCAACAGTAAAAAAACAATTAGAAGCACAGCTTACTCAATACGATATGCAACTTAGCGAACTCGACAGCTTTCGCCCTTTTATGGTGAGCTTGCTGATGATGTCGCTAGAACTACAAAAGCAACAGCTTTTCGGTGAAGGTGTTGATAGCTATTTCGCAAAGCGAGCCAAACAAGACAGCAAAGAATTAGCTTTCCTCGAAACCTTGGCATTTCAATTACACCTTTTTAAGCAATTAGGCAGCCAAGACGAAGATGCCTTTATTCAGTCACAGTTAGCTCAAGTATCAAGTTACCAAGCGCTTTACAGTGCAATGCTTGATGCATGGCGCAATGGCGATATGCACGCAATGAATGAGCTAACTATCATGCCATTAAAACAACATGATCCCCTCACCTACCAAATACTCATTAAGCAACGTAATTTGAATTGGCTTAATCATATTGAGGATTACTTTACTGATCAGCAAAAAGAGTTGGTACTTGTTGGCGCTGCTCATTTGGCCGGTGAAGATAGCCTATTAGCCTTGTTAGAAAGTAAAGGCTACGTGATTGCACAGTTGAGCGCTGATGAGGAGTAAAAAAATGGAAAAAACAGACAAAACCGCTGCCGCACTTATCTGCTTGTTTACTGTTTTAATTGTGCTGAGTTTTTAATAAAAAAATACCGCTTTATAGCGGTATTTTTTATTTCAATAATTTGTGCAAGCTTACGGGCGAGGAATAAAACCTACCGCATCGTAGACTGCTTTTAATGTTTTTTCAGCGCGAATACTCGCCTTTTCAGCACCTGACTTCATAATGCTATCAAGTAGTGACTGATCTTCGCGAATTTCTTTAAAGCGCGCTTGGATTGGCTCAATCATATTAACGACCGCTGCTGCAGTGTCTTTTTTCAGGTGACCATACATTTTGTCTTCATATTCAGGCACTAAGTCTTCAATTGAGCGCTTAGTTGCGACTGATAATAAAGTAAGTAGGTTTGATACACCTGGTTTTTCTTCACGATCAAAGTAGATACGAGCTTGCTCGTCTGAATCGGTTACTGCTTTCTTCAGTTTCTTTTCAATCTTCTTCGGCTCATCTAATAACATGATGTAACCGTTTGGATTTTCATCTGATTTAGACATTTTCTTGAGCGGATCTTGTAAGCTCATTACACGCGCGCCAAACTCAGGAATGTAAGGCTCAGGTAATTTGAACACGTCACCGTATAGGTTGTTAAAACGTGTTGCGATATCACGTGTCAATTCAAGGTGTTGCTTTTGATCTTCACCCACTGGCACTTGATCTGCTTGGTATAACAAGATGTCTGCAGCTTGCAGTACAGGGTAAGAGAACAAGCCCACATTCACGTTATTCGCATGCTTAGAAGACTTATCTTTAAACTGCGTCATACGGTTAAGCTCACCCATTTGCGCGTAACAGTTTAACACCCAACTAAGCTGTGCATGTTCTGGCACTTGAGATTGTACAAATAACGCAGCTTTTTCTGGGTCGATACCACATGCAGCATAAAGCGCAATACCGTCCAGCACGCGCGAGCGTAGCTGCTCAGGATCTTGGCGTACAGTAATGGCGTGTAAATCTACTAACATAAAGAAACTTTCGTGGTCTTCCTGTAGCTTAAGCCACTGGTTAATAGCGCCAACATAGTTGCCTATTGTCATACCACCGGTTGGCTGAATGCCACTTAACACTACTGGTTTACTCATGATGTTCCTTTATATTTTTACTAAACTAAAAAGACGAAATTAAAATGCACTTACCTTTGGGTAAGAACGGGTATTATATCTAAGAAATTCTCGCAGAGGTACTCTGGATTGAAATCAGCGAGGTTTTCACCTTGGTTATAGCCATAACTGAGTGCGACAACGTCAACCTTAGCAGCTTTTGCAGCCAAAATATCACTTTTTGAGTCGCCTATCATAACCGCTTTGGCTGGGCTGACATCTAATTGCTGACAAGCAAATAGTAAAGGCTCAGGTGATGGTTTCTTTGCCATATCATCACCACATACAATCAACTGAAAATGACTAGTCAGTGAAAGCTTATCAAGTAACTTTTCGGTAAAACGACGTGCCTTATTGGTGATCACCACTTTAGGAATACCAGCAAGTGCAGCAAGCCCAGTTTCTACATGTTGATAAAGCGCACTGTAGTCACCTACAACTTGGTCATAGTGCTGATAAAACAAATTAATTGCACGCTCAGTAAGGGCTTCATCTAAATGCTCACTGATTTGCATATCGCCACTTAAACCACGCTTTACAAGTGTTTCTATGCCATTACCTACCCAGCTCTCAACTAGCTTTTGTGTAACAACCGGAAATGCGAGGTCAGTTAGAGTCAGATTCATCGCAATGTATAAATCATAAACACTGTCGACTAAGGTGCCATCTAAATCGAAAAATGCCGCATCGTATTTCATGACTCAACCTTTGCAAGCTCGCTGCGCATCGCATCGATAACTGCTTTGTAATCTGGTTGATTGAAAATCGCTGAGCCTGAAACAAACATATCAGCGCCCGCTTCTGCAATTTCAGCAATGTTATCAACACCAACGCCACCATCAACTTCTAAACGAATATTGCGACCTGAGTCATCAATAATTTTTCGCGCTTGACGAAGCTTTTCGAGGGTATGAGGAATAAAGCTTTGGCCGCCAAAGCCAGGGTTAACCGACATTAATAGCACTACATCAACTTTATCGAGCACGTGCTCAAGGTAGCTAAGGCTGGTTGCAGGATTAAATACAAGCCCTGCTTGGCAACCACTGTCTTTTATAAGTTGCAAGGTACGGTCAATATGCTCGCTAGCTTCTGGATGAAAGCTAATAATAGAAGCGCCTGCTTCAGCAAAGTCGGGAATTAGGCGATCGACAGGCTTAACCATAAGATGCACATCTATCGGGGCTGTAATACCGTAATCGCGCAGTGCTTTACAAATCATTGAGCCAAAGGTTAGGTTTGGCACATAATGGTTATCCATCACATCAAAATGTACAACATCTGCCCCACTTGAGAGTACACGATCAACATCTTCACCTAAACGGGCAAAGTCAGCTGATAAAATAGAAGGGGCTATTAAATACTTTTGTAATGTTTCCAACATGAGAGATTCCATCATAATTTGCGACTGCAAGAAGAGCGCATAATGTAACCCAATCGACAGCTGATTAAAACACCACAGCTAACTGTTAAAACGCTATTACTCAAGGCTAATCCTTTTAGCTTATTGAATTAATGTAAATTTAATCAAAAATTGAACAATCGTTCTATTCAGCTGCTTGCATAAATGCATTTAAATGAAACAAAATATAAACATAAAATTTACTTTAAAAGACTAATTTTATTAAATTTTTATTTAATTCAGCCGTAATTAAGTTTGTTATTTGAGCAATTGTTATGTATGCTTGTCTAAATAACACAAACAAGGGTTATTCTCATGCGTGCTTTTAAAATAGGGATCTTAATCGCGTCCGCACTTACGGTTGCTGCGTTTGTATCTTTTTCATCTGCTGATGAAGACGACTTTTTAGCAGCGGCGTCTGGCTGCTCATGCAATACGCTTAATGTATCATCATCTTCTGCTCAATGTATGAAAGCAGAACAAGAAACAGGATGGTTTTCTTGGTTAACGGGTGATAGCCGCAGCGCTCAGTTCCATTATCTTGATTTACTTGAGTTATTAACAAGTAGTGAAGAGTCAAAGAAAGTTAGCGGTTTAGGTTCTAAGTTCTAAATCGCATGAACAAATTCATTAGTGCATTACAAAGTGTCTTTGCGGCATTTTTTGGTGTGCAATCAGAAAATAAGCGTCAAGCTGACTTTAAAGAGCATTCGCTCAGTACTATTATCGTCATTGCCCTCGTTTTATTCAGCCTGTTTGTCGCAGCGATTTATTTCACCGTTTCTTTGGTGCTAAATACATAGCCATTAGCTCATTCACTTTATTGCGTGAACCGCCCTTCGGGCTAATCGTGCGTTTTACCTGAATTTCATCCAGTGATGCTTGGCTGTAGATCTTACGAGTCCACACCGTATCGTGGTTAGAAATAAGTACCGGCGTGTTATTTTCGAATGCTGCTTGCTCAGCTAAATTCGCCAAGTTAGCTTGATCATCTAAATTGAAACCGCCTTTAGCGTAAGAAGTAAATGATGCTGTTTTACTCAAAGGCACATAAGGTGGATCGCAATACACTACCGCATTATTAGGAATAAGCTTAAAGACCTCGTCATAACCTAAACACGTAAAGGTTGCTTGCTGAGCTTTTTCAGCAAAGAAGTGCATTTCTTTTTCAGGAAAATACGGGCGCTTATATTTACCAAAAGGAACGTTAAAAATACCTTTAAGATTGTAGCGGCACAGACCGTTATAACCATGACGATTCATGTATAAGAATAAAATTGCGCGCTCATACACATCGCTGCTCTGATTAAACTGAACACGGTACTCATAATAGGCTTCAGGATGGTTATTGAGCTCTACAAATAGTTTTTTTGCATCGCTAATAAATTCGTCAGGCGTTCGCTTTAGCTCGGTGTACAGGTTGATCAGATCCGCATTAATATCATTTAAAATATAATGCTTAAAATCAGTATTGAGGAATACAGAGCCAGCACCAACGAAAGGTTCAACTAAGGTGTCAGCATCCATACTCGCTTGCTTTAAGCGGGTACGAATATCTTCAACTAGGCTGTATTTTCCACCCGCCCATTTAAGGAAGGCTCTGGTCTTTTGCTGCATCTGCTCTTAACTTCAATTCGGTGTTGCGCGATTTTACACTAATCAGTTTTAATTTACTGATTTAGTGAAGCGATTTCTTGTTTAATTTTACTTATTTTTTTATAAAACGGCTGATTTTTACGCACATTATCAGAAAGTGTTGTTACGCCCTTCTTAGCCTCATTCAGTGTGGCATAACTGCCATAAGTGACAATCCACCAAAGCTTACCGCTCCGTAAGCTTTGGTAAGTATTTACCTGCCCTTGCAAGCCATTTTCATTAATAAACTTATCACTGATCTCTTGCTTAGTGACCGCTAGTAATTGGATTACAAAATTGTCGTCTGGCTGAGACAAATACCATGCATTCCCAACTAGTGGCTGCTCTGCTTCAATTGCAGACTCAGCATCACTGATGATGGCTGCTACAACTTCATCTGCCATTGGTTGCTCAGTCTCTTGTGCTATTGGCTCTGCTGGCAAAAGGCTATCAACAATCGCAGCCACGTTATTGTAATGACTTTCATTGTCATGGTCTTTACTGTCAGAGCCATCAACTGGCATCTCGGCTGCCTGAGTCGTGTTGTCATTAATAGCAACTGGCTGCTGGGCTTGAAGCTCATCTTGAGATTGTTCTAGAACTGGCTCTTTGCTTGCTACAGGACTATTTATTACTGCTTCTGCAGGCAGTGCTGTTGCCACAGAGCTTGTTGTATCTTGTTGGTAATGTGCTTTCCACCACTCGGTCATATCAGCTTTATATAAAAAGCCAATGATCAACAGCATGGTTGTGATTAAGAGCAAAATTAAATAAAGCAGTTTATAGCTTTTCTCGGGTGTACGAATATCCGCAGTTTGCTGTTCAGGCTCCCAAGCTAGCAATAAGGCAGGGTTACCATGCGCTTCTTGTAAAAATGTGCGAAAAACTGGGTCTTCTTCAACAGGTAGGTTATCGAAAAACCAACGCATAAGTTGCTTACTTTCGCTCAAGTTAAGCGCTTCAAGATGAATTTCGACCGCTTGGCTAAACTGGCCGACCGATTGTGATGCAATCAATATGTATAACGTGCTTGGGCCTTGCTTAGCAAGAATTTCTAATTGCTGAATTAACTCTTCAGATAAATGACGCCCTCCATCAATCACCCATAAACAATCACCACAAGGCTGTTGCTTATAGAGTTGATAGAAGTTTTCAGACAAACTTAAAGAATGATCAATTAGCGGATTGCTAAAGCTTTGTTCTAACAGTTCAGTCATAAACTGTTGGTCGGTCATTTTTCCAGACAACTGAACAAACGCTTTATTAAAGTCGAGGTATTTATCAGTAATGAAGGTTTCTAATAAATAGCTTTTACCAAGGCCTGACGGGCCAAGTAAGCAAATTAGATTTTGCCCATATTCAAACTGCAGAGCGATTCGATCAACTAGCGCAGCACGGCTAGGCAATATTTGCGATTGCATTAGCGCGCTATTAAATCACAAACCTGCTGATCAGTAACATCACTTACCAGCGCACATTGACCAAATTGAGTAGGTAGAATAAAGCGAATCGTACCTTTTTTGTTTTTCTTATCTTTACGCATGTGCGTTAAAAACTGCTCGCTTGTCATTTCTGCCGGAATATCGACTGGTAAATCATACTCAGCAATCAATTTAACAATGCGTTCAACTTCTGCAGTAGTTAAGTCATCACGGGTATGTGCAAGGCGTGCTGCCAGCACCATACCTGCCGCAACGGCTTCGCCGTGTAGCCAGTTACCGTAACCCATTTGTGCTTCGATAGCATGACCAAAGGTATGCCCTAGGTTAAGTAAGGCGCGTAGACCTGCTTCTTTTTCATCTTGCGCAACAATCAAGGCTTTGATTTCACAACAACGGTAAATCACATGCTGCAATGTTTGCTCATCAAGTGATTTAAGATTAGCGATATTTTGCTCTAGGTAAGCAAATAGCTCTGTGTCGTAAATGAGGCCGTATTTAATTACTTCAGCCATACCTGCTGCGAATTCACGCTCAGGTAAAGTATGAAGTGATTGCGTATCGATAAATACTGCTTGTGGTTGGTAAAACGCACCAATCATGTTTTTACCAAGTGGATGGTTTACTGCCGTTTTGCCACCAACCGATGAATCCACTTGCGAAAGCAAGGTAGTTGGTACTTGAATAAAAGGCACGCCACGCTGATAACATGCAGCAACAAAACCCGTTAGATCACCCACTACACCGCCACCTAAGGCAATAAGGCAAGTATCACGACCACAGTTATGTTCAAGTAAGAACGCCGATATCTTTTCAAACCACTCAAGTGATTTATATTGTTCGCCATCAGGGATGGTAAAAGATAACGGGTTAAGATCAGCCAAAGACGTCATTACATCATCAAGATATAAAGGTGCAATGGTGTCGTTGGTGATAATGATAGGTCGACAATCGCCGATGTGCTCGCGTAGCCGACCAGTATCTTTAAGAGCAGATTGACCAATATAAATAGGATAACTTCGCTCGTCCAAATTAACTGTTAATTCAAGCATAGCTAGTTTCCTTTTTATTATTGGTTTTTAAAAATCTAATTTCTCGATGATTTGATTAGCAACAACTTTCGCGCTTTGCTCATCAGTGCGGACAACAAAATCAGCAACTTCTTTGTATAACGGTTCGCGTTCTTCAGCTAAGCGTTCTAATACATCACGCGGTGCTTCTTCTGTTTGCAATAATGGGCGACGCTTGTCGCGCTGCGTGCGTGCAACTTGCTTTTCGATTGGTGTCTCTAGGTATACAACAATACCGCGAGCAGATAGCTTGTTACGCACTTCTTTACTGATCACAGAACCACCACCAGTAGCAAGAACAATACCTTGCATCTCAGTTAGGTCTGAAATTACAGTTTCTTCACGAAGTCGAAAGCCCTCTTCACCCTCAAGATCGAATACCCAAGCAATGTCTGCTCCAGTACGACGCTCGATCTCTTGATCTGAATCGAAAAATTCAAGGTGTAATTGGTCAGCAATGTGACGACCAATTGTGCTTTTGCCAGCCCCCATAGGGCCCACTAGAAATATATTACGTTTCTCAGCCATATCTTTTTAGTACAAACGAACTCTAAAATTTGAAATAAAACCCCGCCTAACGACCTGGCCCCAAAATTAAGGAGGGGATTATCTCAGTAATTGCTTGGGTATTTCAAGTCAATTAGCATAAAAAGCTAGATAACGAGCAATTAAACATGCTAATTGCTCGTTGCTTAAGAAAAAATCACTTAATCGATTTGAATTTTTGGTGTTACAAAGATTAACAGCTCTTTCTTCTCGTTAAATTCACTCGTACTTTTGAACAATACGCCTAAGTAAGGAATATCGCCTAACAGAGGTACTTTCTTAGTTGAGTTAACGATTTGCTGTTGGAAGATACCACCAAGCACCACAGTTTGGCCGTTTTCTACTAATACCTGAGTTTGAATTTCTTGGGTATTAATTGCTACAGCAGAACCTGTTGGTGTTTGTACTGTATCACCACGCGTGTCTTGCGTGATAACGAGATCTAAAATCACTTTGTTATCAGGGGTGATATGTGGCGTTACTTCTAAGCTCAATACTGCTTTTTTGAAGGTTACTGTCGTTGCACCACTTGATGCTGCTTCAACGTAAGGGATCTCAGTACCTTGCTCAATACGGGCTTTTTGTTGGTTAGCCGTCGTAATACGAGGACTTGCGATAATCTCACCACGGTTTTCTTCTTCAAGGGCACTTAACTCTAAATCTAATATTGTGCCGTTAGCTAATTTAGCTACTTGAACACCAATACTACCCGCTGGGCTAGAAACCGGTAAGTTAACATTTAAGCGGTCAGAAATACTTGGGATATTATCGTAAGAGCCAGCACCAAACATGCCACCAGCGCCCTCTAATGTGCCAGAGATAGCACCGTCGCTACCTACATCGCTGATACCCCAGCGCACCCCTAAGTCTTCTTGCACATTATCATTCACTGTTACCATGCGTGACTCAATCACCACTTGCTTAACAGGAATATCTAAGGTTTCCACCATACGGCGCACGCTTTCGATGCTTTTCGCTGTATCTTTGATAAGTAAGGTATTAGTACGTTTATCAACAGACACACTGCCTCGCGCAGAAATAATGCTGTTGGTGTCTGTTTTCAATAAGTCAGCAAACTCTTCTGCTTTAGCATAGTTAAGGCGGATATATTCACTGTAAAGTGGCTCTAAATCCTCAACTTGCTGTTTTGCCTTAAGCTCTTTTGCTTCACGTGCGGCAAGTTCTTCTGATGGTGCAACCATCAAAATAGTACCGTCCATGCGCTTATCTAGACCTTTAATTTTAAGCACAACATCAAGTGCCTGATCCCAAGGAACACCATCTAAACGCAATGTGATATTGCCTGTAACTGAGTCACTGGTTACTAAGTTAAACTCGTTATAGCCTGCAATAATCTGTAGCACAGAGCGAATTGGAATATCTTGGAAATTAAGGCTCATTGGGCGACCTTGATATTCAATACCGCCTTCGAGGTAGGCACGCTGTGTATCATCTTTTTCAACAGTTAGCGTAAAGATATTTTCAATTTGTTGGTGAGTAAACTTAAACGCTGCATTTGGCTCAACCACAATGCGCGTCATATTACCTTCTTTGAAGGTTTCGATGTTACTTACAACCGTACCAAAATCCATCACATCTAATTGATACAATAAGTCGTCTAAAATATCAGTATGGTGGAACTCAGCAATAATTTTGCCGCCACTCTCATGAACATCAATTGCTGCTTGCGTATCTTGTAAAAAAACTAACAGGCGAGCTTCGCCTTTCTCACCACGGCGAAAATCAATCGACTGTACTGTATTAATAAAGTTGCTAGACGCTGTCAGTCCATCCGCTGAATCATCCGTTGTGATTGGGTTATCTGAGACATGCAAAGTAACGATATTGTCTTTCGCCATTGTTTTATAAATTTTTAGCTTATCTAACGTTACAACAACTTTTAAACCGTCTGCGGTCAAGGTGCTGGTTACATGCTGGATACCTGCTTGGTTAACTGGCACATCACGCACTTCATTATCAACACCTACATTGCTGAAAAGCATTTCAATACGAGCTGGGGCGTTATATACCTGAACTTTTGGTTCAAATGTTAGCGCTTCATCAAATACTAGCTGTAATTGTGTTTCGCCTTTCATTAGCGGGTTATAACGTACGTCATACAGTAAAGGGGCAGCGATTGCTGTCTGCGTCAAAATTAAGGCTAATGCAGCTAACATGAATTTATGCATGTGTTTTAACCAAGCCATTCCTTTATGCATCTTCTTTTTACCTTTCATAAGATTAACTTGCACCATTTGTTTCCGCCTCTAACATTTCTAGCTTAGTCAGGCGCTCTTTCCAACAACCAGCCCCATCCGGGATTAATTCTAATAATTCTATATAATTGTCGTGCACTTGTTTAATTTCACCATGATACAAACCAATATAATTACCTACAGTAACTCGATAAAGCGTATCGTCTGCAGCTTTTATCAGCGCCCACGTATTACCAACACGGCCAATAGTTCCTTGCATAACAAGGTTATCTAGCGGGTACTTTTCAAGTGGTTGACGAACACGATCAGGATCTGGGTGTAAGCAGTTTTTAACTTGCACTAAATTGCTCTGAATAATTTCCGGTTTAGGCGCCACAAATGGACTACGTAATTTTCCGGCATTATAAGCAAAGTGCTCGAACTTAGTGATCTCAGGAATCGGCTCAACTTTAGGTGTTGTACTTGCTTTAACTTGATCAATAAACTCTTTTTGTTCTGAAGTATCATCATTGCACGCGCTAAGTACAAGTGTCATGGCAATAATTAAGGGAAGCTTTTTCATTTTTTAGTGCCCCCTTCATAACGATAAGTCTTAGCAACAACACTAAAAGTGAGTTCATTATTGCCGAGAGTTTGAATAGTAAAGTCATGCAAACTTACAATTCGCGGTAACTGAGCAACTTTACCAACAAATTCACCAAATTCATGGTACGTCCCGACGACTTCTATTTTAATTGGCAGCTCTGTATAAAACTCTTTTTCCACTTCAGGTAACCAGCCAATTTTCAAAAACGTCAAACCACTAGTAGTGCCAACGTAAGATAAGTCGTCTAACAAACCAGGTGTCTCGTTCGAGGTTGGTAAGCGCTTTAATAGCTGCGAGAACTTATCTTCCATCTCAACCATTTGCTGGCGATAAATCTCTAAATTACTCGCAATAGCATATTTTGCTTTATATGTTTGGCGTAGCTCGGTTTCTTTGGCTACAGCACTGTGATAACTGGCGATTTCGTCAGAAACTAATAAGCTGTAACTAAAGTATAAAACCAGCGCAGCCACAAACGCACAGCACAGAGCTTTAACAGCAATAGGCCAATCGCCCATGTTTTCAAGCTCAATTTCATTCCAATCTATGTCTGTTAACGCTTTGATATCAAGGTTCATTGCGTGCCTCACCTATCTGATCAAATGGTTTAACGTAAAAATCCATATTAAAGTCACTCAATAATCTTGAGGTTTGTTCACCTGCGACAATACCTTGCATAATAGGTCGTTCTAATAAATATGAGCTCTGAACTTGACGCAGCATGGTAGATAAACGGTTATTTGATTCACTGCGACCAATTACATGAATGCGGTCATCACGACGTTCAAGTTTCGTTAAATAAACCCCTGCAGGAACAATCTTGGCGACTTCATCCATGATTTGTGTACCTAGGTTACGGTTACTTTGTAGCTCTTCGATTAGACGCATACGCTGTTGTAAGTTTTCTTTTTTCTTATCAAGTTCGTTAATTTCACGAATACGTTGGTTCAATAAAGCTATTTCTGTATTCAAAAAGTTATTTTTTACATTTTGCCCATCGCGTAATCCGCCATAAAAAGAACTTAGTAAATACATACTTAAGAAGCTAATAACAACAACACCAAACAACACAGTGACGAACTTATTTTGTGAGTCTTTTCTTTGTTGTTCGCGCCAAGGCAGCAGATTTATATGTGGCATGATGAAAAGCTCCTTAATGCCAATCCTGTGGCTATCGCAAATTGAGTGCGGTGACGCTGCAACATATTGCGATCAATCTTTGGCGAAATTTCAATGTTAGCAAATGGCTCTGCAACAACAGTGTGAATGCCTAGCTCTTCAATTAGGAGCCTATCTAAGCCTTCGATCATAGCAGTGCCGCCAGTCAGGACAATGTAATCAACTTGATCTTTACCACTGGTTGTTAAGAACATCTGCACTGCACGACGAACTTGTTGTAATAATGAAGTTTGGAATGGGGCTAAAACTTCGAAGGTATAATTTGGTGGTAAGTCACCCGTTGTTTTACCAATTTCAGCTTCATCAAAGCTTTTGTTGTAATACGCAACAATGCTATTGGTATACTGGTCGCCACCAAATACTTGGTCACGGGTGTAAATTGTTTCACCTTCTTGTACAACGCTAACCAGCATCAGCACAGCACCAATATCAACCACAGCGACACATTTATTGTATGCATCACTAGGTAATTGTTGATAATACACATCCATTGCTCGACTTAGCGCATAAGTTTCTACATCGACAACCGCAGCTTTTAAGTTGGCTGTTTCAAGAGCACCAACTCGCGCTTGCACACTTTCAGTTCGCGCAGCAGAGAGAAGAACATTCACTTTACTTGGATCAGCTTCATTGATGGCAAGTTTTTCAAAATCGATATTTACTTCATCAAGTGGATATGGGATTAAACTATCAGCTTCGATGGCAATTTGTGACTCTAATTCAGCATCTGTTAATGATACATCCATAAAAATCACTTTCGTAATTACAGTTTGACCTGAAACAGCTACTGCTGCGGTTTGCACTGATTTAGGAATTTTTCTTTTTAGTTTAGCGATAACATTACCTATCGCTTCTATGTCTTGAATAGAACGCTCAGACATAGCGCCTTTAGGCATAGGTTCAATAGCTAACGCTTCAAGCCGCAAACCTGCGTCTGTCTCTTGCAACAACACTGCTTTTATACAGTGCGATCCGATGTCGATTCCTACCATCATAGATGAAGGCTTTTTAAATAGCTGACTTAGCATGTTTGCAACTTGGCCTTTGTTTTAATAATAAACAAGTTATAATTTTTATCTGAAAAAATATTATTCATTTTTTAATCAATATATACTAGCAGTCTCCGATTCTAATTGGGAGTCCATTTAGGGAAAATATAAGTGATTTTATTAAAGCGAACTTTACAATTTATTATCATCTGCTCATTTTTAGGACTAATCACTTTAGTTGGTCTATACTATTACGTTAAACCTGATATTCCTAGCGTACAGGTTCTAAAAGACGTTCAATTACAGACACCTATGCAGGTATTCTCACGTGATGGATTATTGATTAACCAATTCGGTGAAAAACGCCGCATTCCCGTTACAATAGACCAAATCCCCCAACCATTAATCGATGCAATTTTAGCAACAGAAGATAACCGTTTTTACGAGCATATTGGTATCGATCCAATTGGTATCGTACGTTCAGCCATTGTACTCATATCTACAGGCGAAAAGAAACAAGGCGCAAGTACTATAACCATGCAGCTTGCCCGTAACTTCTTCTTAACTAGAGAAAAAGCATACATTCGTAAGGTCAAAGAGATCTTCATCGCTTTACATATTGAAAGTATATTAAGTAAAGACGAAATCCTCGAATTATATTTAAATAAAATTGAATTAGGTAACCGCGCTTTTGGTATTGGTGCAGCAGCACAAGTTTACTACGGCAAAGACCTCAATGAGCTTACTTTAGCGCAAATGGCGATGATCGCTGGCTTACCTAAAGCTCCTTCAGCCCTTAACCCTATTCGCAACCCTGTACGCGCAAAGGCACGTCGCAACGTTGTACTAGGCCGTATGTATACCGAAAAGTATATTACACAGAGTGAATACGAAGAGGCTATCAATGCACCAATTACAGCTAAATTCCATGGTGCAGAAATTGAAGTGTACGCCCCTTATATCTCTGAGATGGTGCGTGCTGAAATGGTTGAACGCTATGGTCATGAGCGTGCTTACAATACTGGTTTCAAAGTTTACACCAGTGTTGATTCAAATATTCAGCAAGCTGCACAAGATGCCATTGTTGATAATCTACACGCTTACGACATGCGTCATGGCTACCGTGGTGCTACGGCTCAGTTATGGGACAGCGAAAATGAAAGTCCACTTAACCAAGAAGAGATCTTATCTAAATTAAAAGATGTCAAAGAGTTTGGTCCACTATTAGCTGGTGTTGTAACTAATGTCGCTGAGCAATCAATTGATGTGCTATTAAAAAGCGGCGAACAAGTGACGGTTGAGTGGGATGGTCTAAAATGGGCACGCAAATATATTACCCGTTACCGTCAAAGTTTCGCACCAAAAACGGCTACTGAAATTTTATCAGCGGGAGCGCAAATTTGGCTGCGTAAAAATGCAGATGAAAGCTACATTCTTAGCCAAGTGCCAGAAGCATCGAGCGCACTTGTTTCACTTGACCCACAAGATGGTCGTATTAAAGCCATTGTCGGTGGTTACAGCTTTGAACAAAGCCAATACAATCGCGCAGTTCAAGCAAAACGCCAGGTTGGTTCAAACATCAAGCCATTTATTTATTCAGCAGCACTTGAAAACGGCTACACACTCGCTTCAATTCTTAACGATGCACCAATTAATCAATGGGATAAAAGCCAAGGTGTTGCATGGCGCCCTAAGAATAGCCCGGCGGTTTATAATGGCCCTATCCGAATTCGCCGTGCACTCGCTCAATCGAAAAACGTAATTTCTGTCCGTTTACTACGTGGTGTAGGTCTTGAACGTACTGCAGATCACTTACTTAAGTTTGGTTTTTTAAATAGTGATATTAATCGTAGCGAGTCATTGGCCCTAGGTAGTGCCTCAATCACTCCTCTTGAACTAGCTCGCGGGATGAGTACTTTCGCCAATGGCGGCCACTTAATTACCCCTTACTTTATTTCTGAAATTCAGGATTCTGCTGGTAATGTGTTATTCAAAACAGAGCCAGAACTGGCCTGTGATGAACCAGAGCAAGTTGTTACACCAGAGTTTGCATCATTAGATGATAACCAATTGGATCAAGCACAAAGTGTGAGCACGCCACGTTGTGCTCCGCGTATCATTTCAAAGCAAAATGCATTCTTAATTTCGCAAGCTATGCACAGCGCAATTTGGGGTGGTGGTAGCTGGACTCACAAAACAGGCTGGAGTGGTACAGGTTGGCGTGCACAGGCCCTTGACCGCCGTGATCTAGCAGGTAAAACAGGTACCACCAATGACTCGGTTGATACCTGGTTCAGTGGCTTTAACCGCAATGTGATGACCTCGGTATGGGTTGGTTTTGATAACCCAGGAAAAGCCCTTGGCCGTTCGACCTACAATAGTAACCTCGATAAGTCACAAATCTCTGGTGCAGAATCGGGTGCTAAAACCGCGCAACCTGCATGGGTCGACTTTATGCGTGCTGCCCTCGATGGCATGCCAGAAGCACCTATTGAGTTTCCTGAAGGTTTGGTATCGGTTCGTATCGACTTAGCAACAGGTCTTTTAAGCCATAAGAATGACTATACCAGTCGTTTTGAATACTTTATCAAAGGAACAGCACCAACCAAGTACGTACTCGATCAACCAACAGACGTATTTGAAGAAAAGCTCACCACAGAGGAAGAGTTGTTCTAAATAACTAAGTTGCTATAAGACATAAAAAAGCGCCCTTCTGGGCGCTTTTTGCTTAGCTATTTAAACTAAGATCAGCAAAATTATTTTAGGTTATTTACCAGCCAATATAGGTCTGAATGAACCCCAGCGGCAGTGACTTCTTTACCCGCTCCAGGGCCTTGGATCACCAACGCATTATCTGTATACCACTGTGAATTGATCACAAAAATGTTATCGCCCGGTTTAAGGCTGGCTAATACATCATCTTTACCAACATTGACTAAACCAACCTGAGCCTGAACCTTACCATCAACGAGTGTAATAGCACCGGTGTAGCGCACCACTTTGTCTTCTGCCGCAGCTTGGGCTGCTTTTTCTGTCATGAATTCATCGAGTAGCTGTTTGTTTGCAAGAAAATCTTGCCAGCTACCTGCAGCAAGCTGTTCAGGCATTAGTGGTGTCAAAGCAATATCATCTAGCTCTAAATCAAGGCCTAGATCACGCGCTAAAATCAGTAGTTTACGCTGCATATCACGGCCAGATAAGTCTTCACGAGGATCTGGCTCTGTATAGCCCATTTGCTGAGCTTGAAGCACTAAATCTGAAAACGGCACGCTGCCATCATAACTGCTACATAACCACGATAAAGTACCCGAGAATACCCCTTCAATACGGTTAATGCTGTCTCCGCTATTTTGCAAATCAGCTAAAGCAAAGTTAATCGGTAAACCTGCGCCCACACTGGTGTTATAACGCCACAACAAGTTTCGCTCAGCCAAATTAGTGCGTAGGTTTTGATACCAGCTATTTTCTGCGGTACCCGCATATTTGTTTGCACTGATCAAATGACAGTTAAGCTCTACAAAATCAGGATACAACTGACTAAAAGCCTCACTGGCAGTGATATCAATCACCACTTTGTGCTCATAATCTAGCTCATTGATACGTGCTAATAACTCAGCTTTGTCGTAGCTTTGCGCTTCATTATGCCACTGCTCTTGCCATGTTTCGGTATTTAAACCACTAGCACTAAAAAGCATTTGCTTAGAGCGTAAAAGAGCTACTACTTTTACTTTGTACTGAGCAGATAAACGAGCAAACTGAGTTTGTAGTTGCGATAAAAACACTTCGCCTACATTACCAAGGCCAGCAACAATAATAGCAAGCTCTTGACCTTTGTTTACCAGCTTGTCATGTAGAAGAGTTAAAACATCACTATCAATTGCCTGATCGTTTAAGATCAACACATAGTTATCGTCTTGTTGTACAAAACGAGGATGAATGCTTTGCTCTTTTAAAAGCGCTGTTGCTTGCTCTGTCAGCGCAATTACATCAGCCGTTGGTGCAACCACTGCACAACCACTTAAATTTGACTCGACAATATTGGCACGGCCCGCTAAGTGGCTGACAACTTGGTGAGTGCTTTGACCTGGCACTAATAAGTAAGTATCTCCATCTTTAGTAAAGTGGTGCAGGCTGTGTTGAATTAATTGACTAAGCTCACCGACTTCACCACTGCTTAGTTTATCAACCCGTAATAAATCGATGTTATCTAAGGTAGTAATAAAACGCTTTGCTTTACTATAACCTTCTTTGACTACTTCGGTTGGCGTTGCATCACAATCAAAACTACTTCTTACCACCAATTTAATTTCTGTGTCTTTTAAAGGCGACAAGGTTTTTGCATGCAATACTGGGTTACCTAAACGCGCTAATAAGTTAGCTTGCTCGCGGCACACCTTGGCATACTTAACTGCATTTTTAACTTTACGAGGATCAGTACTAAATACCCCTTGTGTGTCTGTCCAGATAGACACTTGCTTAGCAAAAGTATAACTCGCTAACAAAGTGGCACTGTAATCACTACCATTGCGGCCTAATGTCACCGTATTACCTTGGCAATCTGCAGCTATAAAACCCGTTACTACGTTGATATGTGTTCTGCTAATCGCATCACTGCATTGCTGTTGGTTTTTTTGATGTAAAAGCTGACCATCATTTAGAGTAAATAGCTGCCTTGCATCAACATCTTGCGCATCAACACCTAACTGATTTAGGTAAGCGGCCAATAACCGCGCCGACCACACTTCACCATGAGCAAGTAAAGGTGCTTCAAGTAACTGCTGCTGACTAATTAATTCATTTAATACGGCAAGTTCATCTTTTAACTGTGCCAAAGCCTGTTGTTTATTCTGACCGGTAAGTAGCTGCTCAATTAAAGCCCGTTGATTGTTATCAATAAGCAATAGAATATCGCTAACAGCCTGGCTATCTTGCTGCTGGTAACTTTGCCAAAGCTTTACCAGAGTATCGGTTGTTTTACCCGATGCCGACACAACGATGCAATCGCCCTGCTCAGTATTCGCAAGAACAATGTTCGCTACCGCATGGTAACGATCTGCCGAGCTTAAGCTTGAACCACCAAATTTATGAACAATATTTACCATTTCTTCTACCACAATGCCGTATGTGCTGGCGTTAACTTAAATGACGTGTTTTGTTGTGTATCTTGCTGTGCTTGCTTAGCTTCAGCTTTTGTAACTTGCTGGCCTTGACCTGGTTTTACTAAATTGAAAACACGGTCTAAATCTGCAATGAGATCTTTTACGTCTTCAATGCCTACAGAAATACGGATCAGCGTATCGCCCACACCAGCTTCAAGGCGCGCTTTAGGCTCCATGCCTGCGTGGGTCATTGTTGCAGGGTGACAAATCAAGCTTTCTACCCCACCTAGCGACTCAGCAAGGCTAAAGTCTTTAAGGCTGGTTAAAAACGCTGCGGCATCGTTAATGTCGCCTTTAATATCAAAGCTCACCATGCCACCAAAACCGCGTTGCTGTGCTTTAGCAAGCTCATGTTGTGGGTGAGAAGCAAGGCCTGGGTAGTAAACTTGGCTTACATAAGGTGAACTCTCTAAATACTCAGCAATGGCAAAGGCATTTTCTTGGTGCTGCTTTAAACGTACATTTAAAGTACGTAAACCACGAAGCGTTAAGTAGCTGTCAAATGGTGCACCAGTAATACCGATATTATTCGCCCACCAAGCAAGTTCATCGCCTAGCTCTTGCGTTGCAGCAATCACTGCACCGCCCACTACATCAGAGTGACCATTGATGTATTTAGTGGTTGAGTGCACAACAATATCAACACCAAACTCAATTGGGTTTTGTAATGCAGGTGATAAGAAGGTGTTGTCAGCCGCAACCAAAGCACCGCACTGCTTAGCAATGCTAGTGATTGCTTTAATATCTGTTAAACGCAAGATTGGGTTACTTGGCGTTTCAATCCAAATCAACTTAGGTTTAATCGCTAAAATTTCTTGGAGATTTTCAGATTTAGTTAAATCCAAAACTTTTAGTTTTAACAGGCCACGTTTTTCAAGCGAGGTGAATAAACGGTAACTACCGCCATAACAGTCATGTGGGATCACTAACGTGTCGTCACTGTTTAATAGCTGAGTTGCTAAATGCACAGCAGACATACCTGTTGCAGTGATAATACCTCTAGCACCACCTTCAAGCTCAGCTAAGGTTTCAGCTAAGATATCGCGATTTGGGTTACCACTGCGACCATAGTCATACTGGCGCTTAGTATCAAAATCAGCAAATGAATAGGTGGTTGATAAGTAAATTGGTGGTACAACCGCACCATGATGTTTATCGGCTTCGATGCCGTGACGAACAGCAATCGTCGCTTTATTTTTTTCGCTCATTTCATCACCTATTCTTAAATTGGATGTTTAGACGTCTAAAAGGTTAGATGATCAAATATGAGAAGTCAAAGCATTTATGGCTTACACATAGAAGTTTATACATTTACACCACTAGATGGCTAAATAACTAGTATTTGACTATCTTTTTTAAAGAGATAGAATTTCCGCATCTTGCGCTGTGAATAAGGCGTAAATCACTGACAACCGAGGCAACGAAACAACTTATGGCTAAATGGAACGGTGAATACATTCACCCATATGCAGAACACGGTAAAAAATCAGAACAAGTAAAAAAGATTACCGTATCGATCCCACTTAACGTATTAAAAGTATTAACTGACGAGCGTACACGCCGCCAGATCAATAACTTGCGTCATGCGACGAATAGTGAGTTATTGTGTGAAGCTTTCTTACATGCTTTTACAGGTCAACCATTACCAAATGATGACGACCTACGTAAAGACAACCCTGAAAAGGTACCTGAAGAAGTTAAAAGAATTATGCAAGAAATGGGATTAGATATCCCAGTGCTTGATTCAGAATAAGTATTTCGGCCATCGGATCACCGCCGATAATCGCAGATATAAAAAAACTCAGCCTAGGCTGAGTTTTTTATTGCGCGATATACCTAATAGCTAATTAAGCTTAACGCATGTAATCTTCTGGCATGTCGATTTGCGCCACACCCGACTCTACTGCTGCTTCAGCAACAGCACGTGCAATACGTGGTAATAAACGCGGATCCATAGGCTTAGGAATGATGTACTCGGCACCAAACTCAAGTGACTCAACGCCAGCTGCTTTTAATACTTCACTTGGTACAGGCTCTTTCGCGATGCCGCGAATAGCATGAACTGCAGCAATTTTCATTTCATCATTAATTGCCGTTGCACGAACATCTAACGCACCACGGAAAATGAATGGGAAACAAAGCACGTTATTTACTTGGTTAGGGAAATCTGAACGACCCGTTGCCATAATTAAATCGTTACGCGCACTGTGTGCAACTTCTGGAGCAATCTCAGGATCTGGGTTTGAGCATGCAAACACGACTGGCTTATCAGCCATCAGCTTAAGATCATCTGCTGTTAACAGGTTAGGACCTGATACACCAACGAATACGTCAGCATCAGCAATAACATCTTGTAATGTACGCTTATCGGTATTGTTAGCAAATAATTGCTTATACTCGTTTAAGTCATCACGACGTGTATGGATCACACCTTTACGGTCAAGCATATAAATGTGTTCACGTAGTGCGCCACACTTAATTAAAAGCTCCATACAAGCCACAGCAGCAGCACCGGCACCTAAACATACGATGATGGCATCTTCGATGTCTTTACCTTGCACTTCAAGGGCGTTAAGCATACCAGCAGCAGTTACAATAGCTGTACCATGTTGGTCATCGTGGAAAACTGGAATATCACAGCGCTCGATAAGTGCTTTTTCGATTTCAAAACACTCAGGCGCTTTAATATCTTCAAGGTTGATACCACCAAACGTATCAGCGATGTTAGCAACCGTATTAATGAAATCTTCTGTTGTGCGGTGTTTAACTTCAATATCAATTGAATCAAGACCAGCAAAACGTTTGAATAGTAACGCTTTACCTTCCATTACAGGTTTTGATGCAAGCGGACCTAAGTTACCTAAACCTAAAATTGCGGTACCGTTTGAAATAACTGCAACCATGTTGCCTTTGCCTGTGTATTTATAGGCATTTGCTGGATCAGCAGCAATTTCACGGACTGGTTCAGCCACACCTGGGCTATAAGCTAAAGCGAGATCGTTAACCGTTTCGGCTGGCTTGGTTAGTTCAACACTAATTTTACCTGGAACGGGGTGAGCGTGGTAATGTAATGCTTGTTCACGAAAATCTGACATAACGCGATAGTATCCTGCAAAAAGTTAAAAAGTGAGAGAGCTTGCATCAGTACGATACCTGTAATGTATAAAAATTCCAAGTATTATCAGGTCTATCCTGTTATATGCTATATCGCTTAATTTTAAAGGATTTCCCAACAATTTCTGTGCATAGTTGCGATTAATCAGACATAAAAATTCACCTATTTATGACCTTTTAAGCACGTGTTTTTGTATTTTATACGCACGTACACTGCAATTAGCCGAAGTTAGCCCAAAACAGCCATTTCAACGAAGTTCACAGCATTTACTCACAAAGTTATTTAAATTTATTATTTTTAATAACTTTTATGAAAGTTTATACAAAAAAGAATATAGCCAAGGGGTGGCACTTTGTCTGCAAAATTAGCGACATAATGTGCATAACAGCCAGAAATAGTTATGCAAGATACATAAGTGAAGATGATGAGTGAGTAGCAATGTTAATAAAGAATTTTGTGAATTTTAGGCACAAAAAAAGCACCCTAAGGTGCTTTTTTTAACTAAACAGCAGAGATTACTTCTTGCTGCTAAGTGCACCGAAGCGCTTGTTGAAACGATCAACACGGCCGCCAGTGTCTAAAATCTTTTGCTTACCAGTGTAAAACGGGTGACACTCAGAACATACGTCTAAGTGGATGTCTTTACAAAGAGTTGAGCTAGTTTCGAATTTGTTACCACATGAACAAGTTGCAGTGATAGCTTCGTACTTAGGGTGAATACCTTCTTTCATAGGGAACCTCTAGTTAAGGCCGTATCGCTCTCCAAACCCGAAGTCTGGCACCATACGCAGTTAATACAATTAATAGGCCGCGTATTTTATAGCTCAAGAAGCCTTACGACAAGCTTTAAATACATCTTTCGCTAAAAAAATAACCAAGTGGAGCCTTGTTCAGTATTTGTTGGTAGGTTTTTAACTGCAATTTTAGTACATTATCTTTCTATCATTGTTTCAGTTGAGTTGTTATGCACTTTGTAGAAGTTGCCATAAAAGTCCCTTTACAGCGTACCTTCGATTATAAAGTTGAACAGCTGCTGCATAGTCCTGAGTTAAAGCCAGGTATGCGCGTTCGCGTGCCATTTGGTAGCCAAAAAAAGGTTGCCGTGGTCTTGGCTCTTAAAACATCAACCGATGTTCCCGCTGACAAAATAAAGCCGATTATTGATGTTATAGACGACACGCCTGTTTTATCTGAGCAACACTTAGCATTACTAAAATTCACAGCACGCTACTACTGTTACCCATTGGGCGAGACCATTCATACGGCACTTCCGGCTGCATTAAGGCAAGGCGAATGCCCAGATAAAACCAGCATCAACATGGTTGAGCTGACCGATAAAGGTGCAAAGCTGCCGTCGCTAAAAGGAAAAACCCAGTTAAATTTATTAAAACAGCTAGCCGAATCGGGCAAATCATCGGTTACAGAATTAAAAGCACTCGGATTTACCAAAAAAACCATCGACAGTCTGCTTGATAAAGAACTGATCACTCAGTTTATTGAACATGATAACCAATGGCAGCAACGCGCGCCGACTGTTGGTAGCAAGCCAGTGCTTAATAAGGAGCAAGCTGTTGCCTGCTCCAGCATTAACCAAGCTCGTAGCTTTACCAGCTTTTTGCTTGAAGGGGTTACCGGAAGTGGTAAAACCGAAGTGTATTTGCAATGCCTAGAAGAAGTGCTAAAAAAAGGTCAGCAAGCCTTAGTATTAGTGCCTGAAATTGGCTTAACACCCCAAACAGTCAACCGTTTTCGTCGTCGCTTTCCTGATACTCCGATTATGCTATGGCACTCAGCCCTAACAGATAACGAACGCTTACAGACCTGGCGTTTTTGTGAAAAAGGCAGCTGCGCTATAGTGATCGGCACACGTTCGAGTATTTTCTTACCCTTTTTATCTCTTGGCATGATCATCGTTGATGAAGAGCACGACAGCTCTTTTAAGCAACAAGATACACTACGCTATCATGCTAGAGACCTAGCCGCTTATAGAGCATACCAACATAATATTCCGCTCGTTCTAGGTAGTGCCACACCGGCACTTGAGACCTTACATAAAGCAATTAATAACAAATACCAGCTGTTGAGCCTTACTGAGCGAGCTCAAACCAGCACCGATAACCAGTTTCAATTAATGGACATGAAAGGTCAGCCTGAGCAGGCGGGGATTGCCCATGCTAGCCTTGCCTATATGCGTCAGCATTTAGAACGTGGCAAGCAAGTGATGGTATTTTTAAACCGTCGTGGTTTTTCGCCTACTCTCATATGCCATGAGTGTGGATGGCTAAGTGAGTGCTCACGTTGTAGCACCAGTGCAACCTTTCATAAAGCCATTGGCCAGATGATTTGTCACCATTGTGGTGAACAACATCAGGTGCCCCACCAATGCCCTGATTGCGGCAGCACGCAGATTTTTCCAAATGGCAAAGGCACTGAACAAATCGAAGAGTTTTTAACACAAACCTTCCCTGACATTCCGATTAGTCGTATCGACCGAGATTCAACACGTCGTAAAGGCAGCTTAGAAAAAGCCCTTGATGATATTAACCAAGGCGGTGCGCGTATCTTAGTTGGCACGCAAATGTTGGCAAAAGGCCACCATTTTGCCGATGTTAGCCTTGTTTTAATCCTAGATGTCGACAGTGGATTATATTCGTGTGATTTTCGCGCCACAGAGCATTTAGCGCAACTGGTTACGCAAGTGGCAGGCCGTGCTGGTCGCAGTGGTGAACCTGGGCAAGTATTATTACAAACTCACTTTCCTGAGCACCCGCTACTGCAAGACTTAGTTAATAATGGTTACCAAGATTTTGCCCGTTACGCACTCACAGAGCGAGAAGACGCGCAGCTTCCGCCAATCACAAATATGGCTATGGTTCGTGCCGAAGGACATAACATAAATCAAGTGATGGATTTTTTAACTGATTTGGTTCCTGTCCAGAACGTATCTGGTATACAATTGCTCGGTCCGATACCTGCACCACTGGAACGTGTAGCAGGTAAATATCGCTTTCAGTTACATATTCAGGCGCAGGAACGCTCCCACTTACACCAATATTTAGCGCAAATGGTCGACTATATAAGTACCAGTAAATTAGCGCAAAAGGTGCGTTGGAGCTTAGATGTTGATCCTATAGATATGATTTAAAGGCCAATTAAGAGTCATGGCACAACACGATTACATAAATAAAAAACCAGCAAATCGAAATAATAAAAAACAAGCCCCGGCGAAAAAGCCCTTCCCTATTATTCTTGTTTTAATTGCGCTTATCTTAGTAGGCGGGTTTGGTTACGGCCTATGGTATATCAAACATAATGCTGATCCTGAGTTAGTAGAACAGCAAGCAAACCCGACTAAAAAAGAAGAAGTAGTTATTCCACCACCTAAGACACCTGAATTTATCAAAGAGATTAAAGAGCACGAAGTTCAGGTTGAAGTAAAAGAGATTGAACAAAAAGGTCCATATGTAATGCAATGCGGCTCTTTTAGAACATTAGAGCAAGCACAAACATTAAAAGCTAAAATCGCTTTTGCCGGCTTAGTGGCCGAAGTTAAGAAAACACAAGGCAGCAATGGTGTTTGGTATAAAGTGCGCTTAGGCCCGTACGAAACCAAACGTTTAGCCGAAAGTGACAAGAATAAACTTAAACGCATCAAAATAATGGGCTGCGGAATTTGGCTTTGGACTTGATTTTAGTTCATTCACCCATATAAACACCTCATCAATCGCTTTTTACGAGCGGCCTTGCCGCTCGATGATGAGGAATAATCATGACCACTATTGTAAGTGTACGCCGCGACGACAAGGTCGTTATTGGTGGCGACGGCCAAGTTTCACTTGGTAACACCGTAATGAAGGGCAACGCCCGCAAAGTTCGACGTCTTTATAATGGCAAAGTAATCGCTGGTTTCGCTGGCGGTACTGCTGATGCCTTCACCCTTTTCGAACGATTTGAAAGCAAACTAGAAATGCACCAAGGCAACTTAACCAAAGCTGCCGTAGAAATGGCCAAAGATTGGCGTAGTGATCGTGCACTTAGAAAGCTCGAAGCACTATTAGCAGTTGCAGACGAAACTGCTTCATTAATTATCACAGGTAACGGTGATGTTGTGCAGCCAGAAAACGACCTAATTGCGATTGGCAGTGGTGGTAACTTCGCACAATCAGCAGCCACAGCGCTACTAGAAAACACCGACCTAAGTGCACGTGAAATTGTAGAGAAAAGCCTAACGATTGCAGGCAATATCTGCGTATTCACGAATAATTTCCAAACTATTGAAGAATTGTAATAGGAACTGCCATGTCTGAGATGACGCCAAGAGAAATCGTTCACGAGCTTGATCAACATATTATTGGCCAAGCTAAAGCTAAAAAAGCAGTTTCAATCGCGCTACGTAACCGCTGGCGCCGTATGCAACTGAGCGATGATTTACGCGCAGAAGTAACGCCTAAAAACATTTTAATGATTGGTCCAACTGGTGTGGGTAAAACTGAAATTGCACGCCGCTTAGCTAAACTTGCTAATGCGCCTTTCATTAAAGTTGAAGCAACAAAGTTCACCGAAGTGGGCTATGTTGGTAAAGAAGTAGAAACGATCATCCGCGATTTAGTTGATATCTCAATTAAAATGACGCGTGAACAGCAAACCAAAAAATTCAAACATCGCGCTGAAGAAGCGGCAGAAGAGCGTATTTTAGATGCTCTTTTACCACCAGCACGCGATACCTTTGGTGAGTCAAAAACAGAAGAGAACTCTTCTACTCGTCAATCTTTCCGTAAAAAATTACGAGAAGGTCAGTTAGACGATAAAGAAATTGATATCGATGTTGCACAAGCTCAGCCAAATGTTGAGATCATGGCTCCTCCTGGTATGGAAGAAATGACCAACCAGCTTCAGAGCATGTTCCAAAACATGGGTGGCGATAAGCGCAGCAAGCGTAAGCTAAAAATCAAAGAAGCGTTTAAGCTATTGGTTGAAGAAGAAGCAGCAAAACTTGTTAACCCTGAAGAGTTAAAAGAGCAAGCTATCTTCGCAGTAGAGCAAAACGGTATCGTGTTTATCGATGAGATCGATAAAATCTGTAAACGTGGTGAAGCATCAGGCCCAGATGTTAGCCGTGAAGGTGTACAGCGCGACTTACTTCCTCTAATCGAAGGTTCAACAGTAAGCACTAAACATGGCATGGTTAAAACTGACCACATGTTATTTATCGCATCTGGCGCATTCCAAATGTCTAAACCATCAGACATGATCCCAGAGCTACAAGGTCGTTTACCAATTCGCGTTGAGCTTGAAGCACTAAGTGCTGATGACTTTAAACGTATCTTAACTGAGCCTCATGCTTCATTAACTGAGCAACAACGTGAGCTGTTAAAAACAGAGCAAGTTGACGTTGAGTTTACTGATGATGCCATTGAACGTATCGCGAAAGCGGCTTGGCAAGTAAATGAGAAAACCGAAAACATCGGTGCCCGTCGCTTGCACACAGTGATGGAAAAACTAATGGAAGAAATTTCATTTGATGCCTCAGAAAAAGCAGGTTCAACACTGACAATTGATGCCAATTACGTTGAGCAGCATTTAGGTGCACTTGTTGAAGATGAAGACTTAAGTCGCTTCATTCTTTAATCAACAAATTAGCGTTATAATCTAAAGCCTCCTGTTGGAGGCTTTTTAGTTTTTATAAGGTAAGGCTCACATGAAAGAAGTCACTAAAGTGCATTATCACAGCGTTAGCAAAGTATTAGATGTTCATTTTGATGATCAGACTATTGCTCAATTTAGTGCTGAATTTTTGCGTGTTCACTCACCGTCTGCTGAAGTGCAAGGTCATGGCAATGAACCAATGAAACTCGTACTTGGTAAGCAACAAGTAGGAATCAGCAAGATTGAGCCGGTTGGTCATTATGCAATTCGACTGGTGTTTAGCGATAATCACAATAGCGGTTTATTCAGCTGGCACTATTTAAGTGAGCTGCAAGCTAACCATGATGAGCTTTGGCAGCAATACCAAACGAGAGTCTCTGAACACGAAGCAAGCAAAGACAGCGTGCCTATTAAGTTTGTGCCTTAATACCAACCCACAATAATACTTAATCATTTTGAGGGATTAAACCTGTCGCTAACTGCGTTAAAAATTTCTCATTTACGACTGCATGGATGCAGAAGGTAGAGCAATGCAGGAGCAATTGCCGAGCACAACTAAATAACGAAATTTTTGCCTTGTTATCAACGAGGTTTTATTGCCTCAAAATAGACTACTTAATTAAGCGGATTGGTATTAAAATCTTGTCGCGGTATACACCCCCAAACAACAAAAAAGCGCGATGACTACACCGTCACCGCGCTTTTATTTTTCAACAGACTAATTCATTAAACTTTAAACTTATCGATTGCCTGATAAAGCACACGTGCTTGCTCAGACACCTCTTCGCTGGTTTGCGCATTAGTCGCCGCGTGTCCCGATGCTTCTTGGGCGATATCACGAATACGTACCACGTTTTTATTCACCTCAGAAGCCACTTGGCTTTGCTCATCAATTGCGGTGGCAATGTGAGTACTCATATCCATTATGGTTTGTACATCTTCGGTGATTGAGCGTAATAACTCACCGGCTTTACTTGCCTGTGCAGCACTTTCGCCACCTTGCGTACGACATTGCTGCATAATGCTCACCACTTCTTGCGTACGCCCTTGTAAGGTCGAAATAATGCTCTCGATCTCTTGCGTTGAATCTTGGGTACGTTGCGCAAGTGAGCGAACTTCATCTGCTACTACCGCAAAACCACGGCCTTGTTCACCGGCACGCGCCGCTTCAATAGCCGCATTAAGTGCCAGTAAGTTTGTTTGCTCAGCAATGCCACGAATAACGTCTAGTACAGAGCCAATGGTTTCAGCGTCTTTTTCTAACTGCGACACCACGCTTGACGCATTACCGAGTGAATCAGATAAGTGATTAATTTGCACCACAGTAGATTCAACCTCAGAACGACCTTGCTGCGCACTTAAGTTAGTTGACTCAGCTTTTTTCGCAGCTGCTTCTGTGTTGTGTGAAATATCTTGAATCGTCGCCTGCATTTCAGTGGCAGCTGTAGCAACCATATCTGCTTCGTGAAGCTGCTCTTGCATACCTGAGCTTGTTGCTGCTGTCGTTTCTGATAAATGCTCAGTTGCCACGTTAAGGGTACTTAGCGCGGTATTAACTTCATAAATCAGCTTTTTGAAATCACTGATCAAGCTATTAAAATCAACCGTCATTGTGGTGATTTCATCTTTACCCGATTGAGTAATCGACATGCTTAAGTCGTTATTACGACGAATTTCGTTAATCGTATGGTACACACGTTCGATAGGCTGAATAATTGAGCGGCTAGTAAAGTAAACTAATAGCATCACTAAAATGCTCGCAATAATAAATACAAGAATGGCAATCAACTGCGCACTAGCAGCACTCGATTCTACAAACGCTTTTGTTTGATCTGTAAGCTCTGTAACAATAGCATCACTAAGCTCAACACTGCGTTTCATCTCACCGAGCGCCCCTGATTCTAAATCAAGGCCTAAGGCAACTTGTGCATCAACTAAGGCTTTAAATTTACTTTGATAAGTCGCAAGCAAACTAAGTAACTGGTTTTCATAATTTGTATCGAACCCAGCGCTTTTAATCTCTGATCTAAAACTAGCAACTAAATCATCAAACTTGCCCATATACTTTAAATCAAAGCGCAGCATAAAGTCTTTTTCTGCACGGCGAAGCTGTAGCATTAAAGTGAGTAACTTATAGTTTTCGCGCTCGCTTAATAATGTTTCTACTTGATGCACCGCACCACGTAAATCACCATAAAGAGCATCTTTAGGGTGTAAACCTATTTTCTTTTGTAGTACCACAACCTCATTGAAGTCATCGTAATAAGTTTTCGCAAGGCGTCTAAATTCATTTAGCTTAGATGAGTCCATCGACAAATCTTTCACTAACTCGTCTAGTCGCGCCATTTTATTTTTTAGCTGCGAATACTCTTTTTCAAAAAGCTCAAGGCTATCGACATCTTTGTAAAACAAAAAGTTTTTTTCATGTTTACGCATCGCAAGTTCATGAATGTCGAGCTCCTCCGCATTTTGAATTGTTTCGTTGAGCTTTAGCATCATGCGCGACTCAAAGATAATTACACACAGCATCACAATCATTGCAAGACCAACAACGAGCGCGTTTAACTGTAAACGACGCTTAATAGTTAAGTTTTGTAATACATTCATTCAAAGTGCCTTATAGAAACATGCATTTAAAGTATAGCTAAACTATTTAAAGCAGCTAATAAAAAGTGGTTAAACTTGCCGCGCATTTTCCAATATAAGGTACTTTTAAACAATCAGTTTTTGTTCTAAATCAACCTGTTGCCATAGGTGTTTATGCAATTTATCCAGCTTTTCCCATTGTTTTTTTTGCAACCAATCAACCAAAGGTGCTGGATCACTCGGAAAATTCAGTTTTTTGTTCTGTGGCGATTGCAACCAATCATCCATCGCATTGGGGTTTAAATAGCTCATCACATGGGCTGCTCCCATCGACAATAGCGTCTGTGCATTAATCCCCTGCTCAAATTGTTTTCCAAGTGGTTTTAGCAATAGCTTTTTACCTAATTGCAACGCTTCACTTGCAAGTTCAAATCCGGCGTTGCCAATTACACCACCAGCATTAGCGAGATCATTTAAAAAGCCAACGCGTGACGGCGCTCGCAGATGAATATTACCGATTGAGCAATCCTGCGCATCTGGGTGATAACAGTAAAACTCACGCTCAGGAAAGTCTTTAAGGTAGTCGACCACACTGTCTAAATTCTCAAAAGGTAGATACACCAATACCTTATTTTCGACCATCACCGGGTTATCATGATGATGATTTGCAATAAATGGCGGAATGATGTTTTCTGCATAAGGCTGCCAATGCACCCCTAAATAAACGCTCGCTGGCGCATAGTTACGGATTAGGGCACGGCGGAAGAAAGCGCGGCCAAACATCGGCACTTTATCAGATAAAAACGCCGCTTGATGGCTCATACCAATAACAGGGATACCTTGCTGTTTAGCAGCCCATGCGGAAATCGGCTCAAAGTCATTAAACACCAAGTCATAGTGACGTAAATCAAGATTTTTTATATCTTTTATAAGCTGCAACGGGCGCGCATTTTTCAACGTTTTAAAGCTATCAACTTGCCCCGATTTGCTGGTAAACGACAAACCTCGAAAAGCTCGGTAATCAGCAAAATCGTCCATATCAAAGTAGTCTTGCTCTTTACGACCCGAAAACACATAGTCAACATCGACTCCTAATGCTTTAAAGGTCGTTGCCATTACTCGTGCTCGAGTAATATGGCCATTACCCGTACCTTGAATACCGTACAAAATTCTCATATAGATCCCACCACCATTACAGCTAATACTGCACAACTTGACCCCATCACTGCGCCAATCACCACATCAGCAGGGTAATGCACACCAATAATCACTCTAGATGCCGCCACCCCTGATGCCCACATTAGCCACAGCACAGCAAATTCCGGAAAATAGATAGTCAAAATCGTCGCTACCACGAATGCCCCAGCACTATGCCCCGACGGTAAGCTAAATTGGTCGCTTGGCACTAAATAAGCACCTTGCACTAAGCAGTCGCAGGGTCTGACCCGTGCGATGCGCTTTTTAGCTAAAAAGTAAATAGGCCGCTCAATAGCAAAACCCACCAAAATACTCATCGCCAGTTGTTGAAAGTGCAGCTGCTCGGTGAACCACCAAAACCCAAGAAACAACACCACGTAAAGTCCGCCATCGCCGCTTTTCGAAAACCCGAGCGCTGATCTTCTAAGCCAAATTGGCGAAGCGTCGTTGAATACACTTAAAAACAGCTGTTCATCCACTTTAGCCAATTTAGTAAGTATGTTGTTTGCCATGGTGAGCTCCTTGTCATACTTTGCGTCTAATTTTTATACTCATCTCAGCTTAGGCGCTAAAAATAACAATTAGGTGACGCTTTTGAGACACTAATGTTGCGATGGCGAAATTCCTTTGATTTAAACCAATAATCCGCTATTAAGTCGTTGTTATTGAGTTGTATCAGGGTATACTGAGTACTAAACAGACAGTCTCTTTAGAGGATGAAAAAATGGATTACAGCACTTCTGATTTATGCGACCACTTTGCAGATGTGGTTGATGTGCTCGAACCAATGTTTATCAATTTTGGTGGACGCCCAAGCTTTAGTGGTCGAGTAAAAACCGTTAAATGCTTTGAAAATAACGAGCTGATCCGCGAAATTTTATCAACCGATGGCACCGACAGCGTGTTATTGATTGATGGTGGTGGTTCAACCCGACGCGCCCTTATTGATATAGAGCTGGCTGAAATCGCATTAGAAAACAACTGGCAAGGCATTATTGTTTACGGTGCCATTCGCCATGTTGATGAGCTTGAAGAGCTAGACTTAGGCATTCAAGCAATTGCCTCTATCCCTGTTGCTGCCGATAGCGAAGGCGCAGGTGAAGATGGCATTGGCGTTAACTTCGCAGGCGTTTCTTTCTTTGATGACGACTTTGTTTACGCTGATAGCACCGGTATTATATTATCTGCTGAAGAATTAGAGTTAGAAATAATAGAAGACTAATCTCGGTGACAAACTACCTTAAAATTTATGATGAAGCGGCGGTAAAGCACTTATGTGTCCGCCGCGCTAACGAACTTAAAGCTTGGCAAGCCCTTGCCCTTCTCGACACTCAAGTTAACGCCCCACAAGCACTCATCGATGCAAAACACTTCGGTATTCGCTATGTTTTAGTTGGCGTATGTGAAGATATTGGCCCTCGCGCTAACTTAGGTAACGGTGGCTCAGGACAAGCGTGGCAAGCATTTTTAAAGCGCTTTTTAAACCAAACACATAACCAGTTTTTAAACCACGAACGTGTGTTGCTACTTGGCGAAGTTGCCCTTGATGACTTAAACCAACAAGCTGCTGACCTTGATAATAAAAACGACGCTGACTTAGCCAAACTACGTGAGTTATGCGCTGATATAGACACCCGCGTTGAGCAAGTGCTTGCAATGATTTTTGCAGCTGGCCTTGAGCCAATTGTTATCGGTGGCGGCCATAACAACTGCTTAGGTATTTTACGCGCCCTTAGTAAGCAACATGGCAAACCAGTCAACGCTATCAACTTAGACCCTCATGCTGACTTCAGAGAGTGTGAAGGCCGTCATAGCGGTAATGGTTTTAGATATGCGTACAGTGAAAACCACCTTGCTGATTACCATGTGATGGGTTTACACGAATTTAAAAATAACCAAGCGATTATGGATGCCCTGACAAGCGCAAACTTCACGTTTGATAGTTACCAAGATATTCAAGTACGTCGTAAAGTCGATTTATCTTCGGCATGTAAACACGCATTAGCGCAGTTTGATAATGCACCGCTTGGAGTCGAAGTCGACCTAGACAGCATCTCACTAATGCCGGTTAGTGCATACACCAACTGTGGCTTTAGTGTAAGTGATGCAGAACATTTTGTGCATTTAGCAGCTAGCCAAACAACTGCTCGCTATCTTCATTTATGCGAAGGCGCCCCGTCGCAACACCCGGTAGGTTTAGAAGCAGGCATGAACGACGCTGGCCAAATAATCACCGCCCTTGTGAATGCGTATTTGCAGGCGAGAGAGGCAAGTTAGAAAGTTAGAAAGTTAGAAAGTTAGAAAGTTAGAAAGTTAGAAAGTTAGAAAGTTAGAAACTCTAAAATACCCAGTATCTAAGTCAAGGAGCTCGCCAACTTTCCTCTTGAGACTCGCTAACTTTCAATCTGATAGCTGAAAGCTCTATCTTTACTCTTTCCCTTAGTAACTCGCTAACTGTCAATCTGACAGCGCTAACTTACCCCTGATGCTCTAACCGCCACTGTTTTAACCACGACATCATGCCTACACTGCTAAGCGGGTAATTAAAGTAATAGCCCTGGGCGGCGTAGGTGTTCAATGACTTAACAAACTTAAGTTGCTCTAGGGTTTCTACCCCTTCACAAATCACCTTGGCATTATTTTGATTATGCATATCCACCATGCCAGAGACTAGGCTACGAACTTGGCTTTGATGGGCAAAATCAGCGGTCAACGATGCTGCTACTTTAATATACTCAACATTAAGATTAGGCAGCTTAGCAAGCCAAATAGGCGTGTCACCAAAGCCATCAATACACAGCTTAATACCAATACTATTTAGCCTTGCGACCATAGCTTTACCTTGGTCATCTAAGCTCATAAATAGATCGAGCGGGCATTCAATGATTAAATCGCCCGGCTCTAAGCGGTGTTCATTCATAATGCGGTCAACAAATTCAATGAACTCTTCATGCAGCATTTCTGGGCCAAACACGTTAATACTGAGTGGTAGTTCAATGCCTTCCATACGCAGTGCCATAGCAAGCTCAGCAGCACGTTCAATAACATATGCTGCCACAGGGTAACTTAGGCCAGCGACACGAATATCATCAATAAATTTGTTAGCCGAAAGAATTCCTTGCTTAGGATGCTGCCAACGTAGCAGCAATTCTAAAAACTCAATTTGCTCGTCGCTATTACGAATAACTGGCTGAAAATAAAGCTCAAGTTCGCTGGCAAAATCTAAGTGAGCTAATTCGCGTAGGCGTGCTTGTTGCTCTAGTTGCTCTATCATCATTTGCGGGTGATAAGGCACAATTTCTCGTTCAGGATTTGAATCAAGGGCAAGGTTGGCAAATGAAATTAAGTTCTCGAAGCTGTACTCAGGTTCGTCACAGCTCACATAACTGGCGCGTACTTTAACTTCAATGGTGCAATTGGCAACATTAAATGGCTTTAATGTGACTTGCCTAATTTGGCTGATCAGCTGCTCATGAAGATGTTTTTGCTCTTCAAGAGAGCAAATAAACGCAAAGTTTAAGCCCCCTAAATGCGCTAATTTTTCAGTATTTGCGGTGTTACCTTTCATACTCAGCACAGCATCAACACTGAGTTGCTGTTTAATACGCGTGGCCGATTGCGCTAATAATAAATCTCCAAAGTCACGTCCAATATGCTGGTTAACATCGTTAAAGCCTTCAAGGCGGATCATCACTAGTGCACAGTTTGCTGAGTGCTCTTCAGTCCATGCAACAAAACTATTTCTAAGTGCATTACGGTCTGGTAAACCAGTCAGTGGAGCGGCATCTAAATCATCGTTATGGAGCGGTTCAACTTCAACCTGCTCATCCTCTTCGGGCTCTTCATAATTAAAAAAGCCTGAAATAGATAAAATAACTACCGAGAAAACAAGCCAATATAAAGCGGTGTCGAGTAATAGGTGGGCAGAGTATAAAACCGCGAACGAAATTGCGGCAGAGACACTCAATATTATGGCAAGCCAATTGGTGGTGCGAAATGCTTGCCATAAATGAAAACATAAAGCTAAAGCAAGTAAGATAACCAGCCATGGTAATCCTAAGCTTAAAATAGCTAAACCTAGTACGCCATTAACGACTAGGCTTAGTCTTAAAATAGGGTTTTGGGTTACGCACAGGGCACAGATCATTGCCATAAAAACGCTACCAGCTAAAAACACTGGCACTACATCACTTGTTAAATTTACGAGTTGCGTGCTACTACTCGCTAAACTAAAAATCAATGACATGTAATCCAAACTGCGTAATAAAACTTATCTAACTAAGTCTACCCAAAATCCACAGATTTAACAGTTTATTTACGCCGAATTGGTAACTTAATTGTGCCGGGTGGGATATTTGCCAGTGAGCAATATCAGCTCGAGCCCCTACTTTTAACACACCACGATCGTCAAGACCTAACGCACCTGCAGCGTTTCGTGTTACACCAGCTAATGCTTGCTCTGGTGTCATACGGAAAATAGTGCATGCCATATTCATCATTAAGTGCAATGAACATAATGGTGAAGTTCCAGGGTTGAAGTCAGTTGAAATGGCGATCGGAACTTGATACTGCTGGAGTAGTTCAATTGGCGGATATTTTGTTTCGCGTAAAAAGTAAAATGCACCTGGTAACAATACCGCTGCAGTGCCCGCTTTGGCCATTGCTTGAATGCCAGCTTCATCTAAGTGTTCAATATGATCCGCAGATAAGCCATTAAACTCTGCAACAAGCTCTGCACCATGTTGATTAGATAACTGCTCAGCGTGCAACTTAACCGGTAAGTTGTGCTTTTTAGCCGCTTCAAACACGCGGCGAGTTTGCTCGTTGCTAAAGCCAACGTTTTCACAAAAAGCATCAACTGCATCAGCTAAATCAGCCTCAACAACACGGTCAAGCATCTCACCGCAAACCAAATCAATGTACTCATCACTACGGCCTTTATATTCAGGCGGTAATGCATGTGCACCTAAAAACGTGGTTTTAACATCAACCGGGTGATTTTCACCGAGTAAACGAGCCACTTCGAGAAGCTTAATTTCGTTTTCGCAATCTAGACCATAGCCAGATTTAACCTCGACCGTCGTCACGCCTTCTGCGTATAACGCATTTAAGCGCTCTTTAGCACTAACAAACAGTGTTTCGTGATCAGCTTCGCGAGTTGCACGTACTGTGCTTGCAATACCGCCACCGTTTGCAGCGATTTGTTCGTAGCTAACACCTTGCAAGCGCTGCTCAAATTCTTCTGCACGGCTACCGGCAAACACTAAGTGAGTGTGACAATCAATCAACCCAGGTGTTAACCACTGCCCTTTTGCAGAGACTGTTGGCGTTGCTAACGCGTCAAACTTAGGTAAATCGGTTTGTGCACCTAACCAGGCAATTTTGCCATCTTTAACGGCAATCGCTGCATTTTCAATGGCGCCGTATGGTGCATCAACAGCAGGATCCATTGTGGCGATATTGGCATCTGTGATCAGTAAATCCCAGAGCGCTTGATCATTGTTGGTTGTGTGCATTTTTCACCTATCTTGATGCTTGCTAAAGGCTCAGTATGAGCCTAAATTTAAATTTGCTTAAAGTTTATCAACTCATCTTGTATATACAAGGAAATTATGTCACCTTGTAACACATTGTTAACTTGTAAATAAACTTTTCATAATGAGCGTCCCTAAGTTTGCGCAAATAAAAGAATTCATTCTGGAAAATATTCAATCGGGAGAATGGCAAGAGAACGACCGTGTCCCTTCAGAAAACGAACTCACCAGTCAATTTCAAGTTAGCCGCATGACAGCTAGGCGCGCGCTCAGTGAGTTAACCGATGCCGGTATTTTAACCCGCAGCCAAGGGCAAGGTACTTTTGTTGCCAGCTTCAAATCACAATCATCGTTACTAGAAATCAAAAACATTGCCGATGAAGTTAAAGCGCGCAACAGCAATTACAGTTGTACGATTTTAGTGATGGAATCAATCAGCGCAATTGCCCCCATCGCGATTGCTTTGGGTGTCGAGGTCGACAGCCATGTTTATCGAAGTGTGATTGTGCACAATGAGAACGAACAACCTTTGCAAGTTGAGGAGCGTTTTGTAAACCCCGCTCTTGCTAAAGACTACTTACAACAAGATTTTCACAGCCTAACACCCCATGAATACTTATCGCAAAATGCCCCACTCACCGAGGCTCGCCATACGGTCGAAGCAATCATGCCCAACCAAGAAATGTGTGAATGGCTCAACCTTTACAATGAAGAGCCATGCTTACAAGTGATCCGCCGAACGTGGTCATCGCAAGGTATTGTAAGCTTTGCGCGCTTAGTCTCACCGGGCAGTAAATACCGACTGGGCGGCCACCTAACTTTTAAGAAGTAGCTAAATAGGCGCTTGATAACGAAAATTCAGTGACTCAATCGCCGAGCCATCAATGATACGCTGGCCTTTATCATGGCTAGTAAATGTCGGTGGCTGATTACCCTGCTCAGCGCATTTTTGTTGGTAGTAATCTGCTTTTGTTGGATGCGCCGGATTGACCACATTATAAATGCTGCTCGCGCTTGACCAGTTTTCAATGACAGAAAAAATCGCCGCTATCACGTCTTGCTGCTGTACCATGTTTACCACTTGCTGACTTGAGCTAGAAAGCTCTTTACCTGCAACAAACTTACCCGGGTCGCGCCCAGGACCAACAAGGCCCGCTAAACGCAATACTTTACCACCGGCATTTAGCACTAACTGCTCAGCATCAAATAGCAGTTGCTGGCGCGCTGATTGGCAATTAATTACTGTACTTTCGTCATAATGACCATTGTCAGTTGGGTAAACACCCGTCGAAGAACATAAAATAAAGCCTTTACAATTTAGTTGCTTGGCAAGCTCAAGTCCTGCTTGCAAAGTAGCTAAATAATTACTTTCTGAGCTGCGACTACGCGGTGGAATTGCACTCACCCACCATGCATCTTCAAGTGAAACATCGTGTTTAAGCACTGTACCTTCAAGCGCAAACTGGCGCTGAAAATCATGTTCGTGCTCGCTACTACGGTGTGTTCCCTGCACTTGCCATGCTAATTCTTTTGCCTCAACACAAAGCGCACTACCAAGCCAACCTGCACCTAAAACGACCAGTTTATTATTTTCATTACTCATTTATCCAACAACCTCATAGTATTTATTATTAACGTTCGCTTAACGGTATAGCGATTTGGGTGCAAATATGATTAGATAGATAACTCTACCCGATAATAAAAACACGTGCATCTATGTTAAATAACCTCTCTTTACGTAAAAAAATATTACTACTCATCGGCGGGACGATAAGTGTACTACTGATCATCGCGTCTAGTTTTTTTGTTAGCCATATTGCTGACCTATCGCGCCAAGCTATTCAACGCGAAGCCGACAGCTATTTACAGAGTGAACGACTTTCAATGCAAGGTTACTTTGCCAAATACGGTAAAGTGGTTCAAACCTTCATTACAAATCCGCATTTAGTGAATTGGTTCGACAATTGGACTGAACGTGATCAAAGCCTTGATAACCAACCTGGATACGACAGCGTTAATCAAGATTTTGTGCGTATCAGTGGCAACGATGACAACATCTTATCTGCCTTCTTTGCATCTGCAACAACAGGTGAGTACTTTAAAGAAAACGAGCGAACCACTCATTATAATGGCCAACCTTACTACGCTTACAAACGTGGTTGGTGGCAAGATGCTTTAAAGATCAACAAACTCTATGTAGGTCCTATTTCTGTGGATTTAACCACAGGTAATGCCTCTGCAGTTGTACAACAGCCTGTTTATAAACAAAACAAACTAATAGGCTTTGGTGGTGTTGATTTACAGCTAAACAACATTAACGACATGGTTGAAGAAATTCGCTTTAATGGCCAAGGCTTTGGTTTCTTACTTGATGGCAATCAAAAGGTTGTGCACTTATCTAAGCGCACTGGCCACAAGCTATCTGTGACTGACGAAGGTCCGAATGGCAAGGAAGGCTTAGATGCCCTCGAAAAACAATTTAGCGACACATCAGGCTTTAGCGAATTAAACCGCGCGATGAAAAGCCAAAAAGATGGCAGCAGCTTTGTTACTTTCAAAGGTGAGCAATATTACGTTGTATACAACCGCCTTGAGTTAGAAACCCCTTATCTTGATTGGTATGTGGGTATTTTAATTCCGACCAGCATGATTGATGAACCAGTAAATGATGCGGTGATGACAACCACAACCTCAGTGATCATCATTCTTGCGATTATCATTGCGATGATCTTCTGGGCCACGCAAATGATCACCAAGCCGCTGACTAAGCTAACTTACATCATGCGTGATATCGCATCAGGTGATGGCGATTTAACACAGAAAATCGAAATCAAGAGTAATGATGAAGTGGGCCAACTTGCTCATCACATGAATACCTTCATCGATAAACTTCGTGCAATGATGCTTAATACTGCTGCGCAGGCTGAGCAACTAAGCCAAGCTGCGAGCCAGTTAAAAATTGTATCGCAAAAAACCAACGATGAAATTCAGCAAGAAAAGCAGCAAGTTGATAGTGTTAGCGCGGCGGTAACCGAGATGGCGTCTACAGTGATGGAAATCTCGCGCAATGCCCAGCACACCAATAATGCCGCTGAAGAAGTGCAAACCATCACCGTTGACGGTACGAAACGCTCTACTCAAGCTCAGTCAGTCATGACCGCTCTTGCAAGCCATATTGGTGAAGCGTCTAAAGTGGTTGCGGGTCTTGAGCAAGAAAGTGGCAATATCGGCGCGGTGGTTGATGTTATCAACTCAATTGCTGAGCAAACTAACTTACTTGCACTGAACGCGGCAATTGAAGCGGCCCGCGCGGGTGAACAAGGCCGAGGTTTCGCAGTTGTTGCTGATGAAGTTCGTTCACTAGCAAGCAGAACGCAAGAGTCTACGGATGATATTCGCAACATGATCAGCCGTTTACAGCAAATTGCCCAACAAGCATCGACTATGATGCAACAAGGACAAGAACGTGCTGAAGGCTCAGTAGAGCAAACACAAATTGTATTGCAAGCACTGCAAGATATCGCCCAATCTGTGACAAATGTACAAGATCAAAGTCATCAAATTGCGACTTCGACAGAGCAGCAAACTGTGGTTGCAGAAGATATTAACAATAGCTTGGCAGCGATTAATCACTTAGTGAATAGCACTGCAGATCATGCCCATGAATTGGCGGATGAAGCACGTGATTTGAATGAATTGGCAGCCGCTTTAAATAAGACGGTGAATCAATTTAAGTTATAAAGATAAATTGCTGAAGTAGTTAAAAACCCGATGTCACCTGAAGATGACATCGGGTTTTTATCGTCAGCCTTCCCTGTTAGTCGTGGCGCAACCGCTTTCGCGTGTTCCATAAATTCGTGCCACTGTTGCTTGTTCCATAAAGCAACTCCTTTGTCGGTCAATCCTTTTGTTGGTTGCGTTTGTACTTGTTCCATATAGTCTCCTCCTTACGCTAGCTTCATCCTGTTTGGCTCCTGCCTAAGCTTATTCCTTGCTGTCATCTCCATTCACTTTATCCATAAAGCGTTGCCATTGTGCGCTACTCCATAACGCCTTGTTACTTCCTTGTTGTCCTTTGTGCGTAGTTACATCATCCATACTGTAAACTCCTTGCGGTTTATCGTCCGTTACTCCTACAGCCCTTCCTTGCTGTGCTCCATTACCCATCCTTGTAGATTAATGCGGTGATTATCGCTTAGCGATGATATACACAGCATGAATCAAACCTGGAATGTACCCTAATAAGGTTAAAAGAATATTAATCCAGAACTGCGCACCTAAACCTACCTGTAAAAATACGCCGAGAGGTGGAATTAAAACCGATAAAATAATACGTATTAAATCCATGACTCACTCCTTGAAAAAGATAAGCCCAGCCAAAGCTGGGCTATATAGGGCTTGCTATTATTCAGCAACAATCGTTAATTCATCGATTACTTTGCGAACATCTTCAGCATTTTCAGCAATGCTTACCGCTAATTGCTTTTCTGCATCAGACTCAACAGTACCTTTTAGTGTTACCACACCCATATCAGTATCAACATCGATGTCTGTACCACCTACTTCTGAGTTAAATAAATAACGTGTCGTGATTACAGTACTGATTTTTGCGTCGGTTAAGTCGCTTTCTGCTGAATCAGCTTTGTCTGATTTCATGTGCTTAGCTTTCATGTTTTTAACAACAGTTAGTTTGTTATCAACAGAGCTAACACCGTCTAGGCTAAGAACTAGCTCTTCAGCAAGCTCTTTATCTAATTCGCTATCAACTTTACCTGTAAGTACAACCTTGCCATTCGTTACATCAGTGTTGATGTCAAAGTTGTTAAGGTTTGTGTTCATAAGAAGCACAGTTTCTGCCTTACCATCAATCCAAGCATCTTTACTTTCATTTTCCCAGCTGCTTGCCTGAGCTGACATGCTAGTTGCACCAATTACTAAAGCGGCAATCATAGATTTGTTAAAAGTGTTCATAATCTTTCTCCTTTTGATTAAAGACACTTTTACTAATGCGACTATAATGCCAACTATTTATTTGTTTATTTTCAGTGAGTTAAACACCTATTCAGCGACTATTTATATTCATTTAGGTAAAGATTTACAAGCTGCTCGGTAAGAAGTTCACGATGTTGCAAAAATGGCCACTTAGTTGCTGATTTTATTAATCTGTGGTTAATTTAACGAAGTTGTTTATTAGCAAAAAACACAAATCATTGATTTATATAAAAATAAACTTTGGCCTAAGGCTTGCTTCGTAATTAATAACTAAAAAATCACCTTTAAAATCACAACAGGGAACTACCATGGCCGTTAAACTTGAAGATCGCCCAATCGATCAAGTAAGAGAAGAAGTCATTGATCAACTCATTTATAACTACAGTCATGCTGTTATTTCAGCCGAAGCATTTGAACGCCGACTAGACCAGGCAATGGCAGCCACTAGCAACGAAGTACTGGTTGAACTAGTTGCAGATTTAGATCTGAAAGCAGATATTGACTACAAATCGCATAAGCATGCGCAATTTAAACCTCACTATAGCCACAGCAGTGACAACGAAAGCCTGCAGCTTCGTAGTATTTTGGGTTCAAATGAGCGCAGCGGCCAATGGGTAGTACCAAAAGAAATTCACCTAACAAACTGCTTAGGTTCAATCGAACTCGACTTTAGCGAAGCAATTTTCCAACATCAGCATGTCACCATTTACGTGAACTGTATTTTAGGTAACGACGAAATCTACGTACCAGAACATGTAAATGTGGTATCTAAATTATTTAGTGTGATTGGCAGCGTAGAAAACAAATCAGTTGCCTTAAATAAAGGCCAAGGCCCAACCATCACCATTGAAGGTAATGTATGGCTAGGCTCAGTCGAGATTTCAGTTAAACGTACCATGAAGGAAAAGTTCATCAGCTTTGCCAACAGCCTAAAAGCCAGTTGGAAAGAAATGAATAAGGTGCAGTAAAAGTTGCGAGGTGCTAGGTGCTAGGTGCTAGGTGCTAGGTGCGAGTTATCGTAGCCGCAGTTTTACATCGCGCAATATAATAAGATAACGCGCGAAATAAATTTCACGCCTACATCAAACGTGGGAACGGCTTTAGCCGTGAATAAAGTAAAGCTGTTCGGCGCTAAAACGCATCCTACACCGTAGGCGTCACGCTTGCTTGGCGCGTCTTATATGCAACGCCATTCCATCAACCTATGCCTGACCAACAAACAACACCGCTCGGCTCAAAACTGACGCCTGAAAGCTGATAGCTCACTAAACTTCACACCCACATCAAAGACATCTAATCGCACAAAGAGGATATGAGGTGCTTCGCTTTAGAGATAACAAAAATATTATTATCACTTCCTCATTCTTTTCTCATTCACTTCTCTTTGTGCAATTATTTTCGCGCGAAATAAATTTCACGCCTACACCGTAGGCGTCACGCTTGCTTGGCGCGTCTTATATACAACGCCATTTGATCAACCTATGCCTGACCAACAAACAACACCGCTCGGCTCAAAACTGACGGCTGAAAGCTGATAGCTCCCTCACTGGTCATTATTCCTCTCACTCGGGATATCACTAAAATACTCTACAAACTCAACTTCAAAACCTGCGGGGTCGATGAAATATACATTTTTACGGTAAGGGTTTTCTGGGCCGTGTTTATCTATTTCATAACCAGCTGAAACCAGACGTTCAACTACCGCATTAATATCGTTTGTCACATAGGCAAAATGAGCAAGGCCTACTTGGTGGCCGGCTAAATCACGGTTTTCAGCTTCACCGTTATCGCTTAATGCAAGATATTGGTAATCATCACCGAAGTGCAGCCACTTGCGCGGTTTGCCCGACCATTTGCTATCGCCTTGACTACGCACACGCCAGTGCGGGAATGCCGCTTTATAAAAGTGCAGCATGGCATCAACATTACTAACAACAAGGTTTACGTGTTCTAAATACATGGTAGTTTTCCTTTTTATTTTTAAACTGCCACCAAGATAAAACCTCAAGTTAAGTTTAGGTAAAGTACTTTTTCAAATAAAAAAGCCCCACTAAAGTGAGGCTTTTAAAAAATGATTCGTTATTGATGAATTAACTACCAGCAACCTGCATTTGTTCAATCAATACAGAGCCTGTTTGAATACCGCCACGACGTTCGATGTCGCCACCTAAGCCCACAACGGCCTTAAACATATCTTTTAAGTTACCAGCAATCGTGATTTCACTTACTGGGTATTGAATTTCGCCATTCTCAACCCAAAAGCCCGCCGCACCACGTGAGTAATCACCCGTTACCGTGTTCACACCTTGGCCCATAAGTTCAGTTACCAATAAGCCTGTGCCCATGGTTTTTAAAAGTGCTTTTAAATCGGCATGGGTTTGTTCAACTAACCAGTTATGAATACCACCAGCATGACCCGTTGGTGCCATCGACAGTTTACGTGCCGCATAGCTTGCTAATAGGTAAGTTTGCAGCTCACCGCCTTGAATAATTTCACGGTCTACGGTTTTTAAACCTTCAGCATCAAACGGCGAGGACGCTAAACCTTTTAATAAATGCGGGCGCTCAGAGATATTCACACAATCACTAAATACTTTTGTACCTAAGCTATCAAGCAAGAAGCTCGACTTACGATAAAGCGCGCCGCCACCAATCGCAGACACTAAATGGCCGAATAATGAGTTAGCAATATCTGCTCTAAAGATCACAGGCACTTTCATGGTACCGAGCTTTTGGCTGTTAAGTTTAGCCAAGGTTTCGGTTGCCGCCTCGAGGCCTACTTTTGCAGCGTCGTTTAAATCATCTTTATGACGCGCGATGGTATAAGCCGAATCGCGCTGCATTTGCTCGCCTTCTTTACCAATCACCATCGTACTAATGCTATGACGCGTACGCGGGTAACCTGCAATCATGCCATGGCTGTTACCATAAACACGTAAACCTTGGTGAGAAGAAAAACTCGCACCATCTGAATTTACAATGCGCTCATCGGCATTTAACGCCGCTTGCTCTGCTTGATGACAAAACTCAACACCTTGCTCTGGGCTAACTTCCCACGGGTGGTATAAATCTAAATCTTGCGGTGCAAATTCAAGTAACTCTTTATCGGCGATACCATTAAATGAGTCGTCAGAGGTGAACTTTGCAATATCAATGGCTTTTTCGACCACTGTACGTAATGTTTTAGGGTTTAAGTCAGCCGTTGAAGCAGAGCCTTTGTTGTTACCCACATAAACACTGATACCTAAGCCACCGTCTTGGTTAAACTCTATTGTTTCAACTTCGCCCATACGCGTGCTGACAGACAAACCTGACGTGCTCGACATCGCCGCTTCAGCCGCAGTAGCACCCAATTTTTTTGCATGCTCCAGTACTTCGCTTACAGCGTCTTTCACTTCAGAAATGTGTTGATAAATAGGATCTTTCATCTTGTGTGTCCTAGGTTCTGATATTTTTTATAGTGTAACGAATGCTAACACACTGCGAGACCTGCATCAGCTAATATTAATCATTAACTAAATGGCGTATAATAGCGAATAGTTAAGTTTACTGAATGAGCATCCTTATGGCGAAGAAGAAAAAGCCACTTATCGAAGAAGAAATTATTTACGTATCAAAAAGCGAGTTAAAACGTGAAGCCATGCAATATCATGGTCTGGGTGCTGAAATTGCAAAAATGCCGAAAAAGCAACGCGATCGTTTACCACTCAATCACGATTTAAAAGAAGCCCTTGTTGTTTCTGATAAAGTAAGTGATAAGAGCGATGCTTACCGTCGTAACTTAAACTACATCGCAAAAGTATTACGTACCACAGAAAACGTTGATGAAATCCAAGCGATGATCGACATCATGCTTAATAAAAACAATCAAGCCGACGTTTTGATGAACAAAATCGAAACCCTGCGCGATGATTTGATTAAACAAGGTGACGACCTGATCAATTCAACAATTGATCAATACCCTTCTCTTGAGCGCCAAAAAATGCGCCAATTAGTGCGCAGCGCCGCAAAAGAAGTAAAAGCAGAAAAACCAGCCAAGAGTTACAAAGAGTTATTCCAGTATCTAAAAGATGCGATTATGCTTTGATTTCCTTCGCGCGAAATAAATTTCACGCCTACATCAAACCGTAGGCGTCACGCTTGCTTGGCGCGTCTTGAACACCACTCAATACTCAACCATCGCGCGCAATAAATTTCACGCCTACATCACCGTAGGCGTCACGCTTGCTTGGCGCGTCTTAAACATCACGTAATACTCGACCATCGCGCGAAATAAATTTCGCGCATACGTCACGCTTGCTTGGCGCGTCTTAAACATCACACAATACAAAAACACCGCGCGAAATAAATTTCACGCCTACATCAAGCCGTAGGCGTCACGCTTGCTTGGCGCGTCTTGAACATCACACAATACAAAAACACCGCGCGAAATAAATTTCACGCCTACAACCAAATACAATTCCAAAACGGGTAATCGCCAACGTGTTTAACTAATCTTGCGCGTAGAGGGTTTGCGACTACATATCGAGCTTGATGTATTAGGTCATTTTCATCTCTGATTTGATGATCATAAAAATTACTTTGCCAGACTACTACTTTACGCCCCTTCCTCTTTCGAATAGACATGGTCACCATGCTTTTATACAGCTTAATTACTGCTGATAAGTTTTGCTGAGGGCGAAGTTGAAATATCCAATGTAAATGGTCAGGCATGAGGACAAAGCAGATTGTCTCTACTTTATCTTCTAAATAGTATATTGCTTTGGCAGCATCAACTGCATATAGGTAGTTGGCAAATATAGGTACTCGATTATCACAACAAAGAGTTACTGAATAATAGCAATTTGAATGTGAGTTACGCCCTTTAAGTCTCTTCCTTGTCGAAAACATAAACCTATCAATCCTGAAGGTAAAACCTGATCTTAGAACTTAATAATGCACCTAGCCAATTTACACCACAAAATGTTTGAACCTCGCAATACAAAAACATCGCGCGAAATAAATTTCACGCCTACATCAAACCGTAGGCTTCACGCTTGCTTGGCACGACTTGAACATCACACAATACAAAAACACCGCGCGAAATAAATTTCACGCCTGCATCACCGTAGGCGTCACGCTTGCTTGGCGCGTCTTAAACACCACACAATACGCAACTAACGCGCGAAATAAATTTCACGCCTACATCAAATGTCGGCTGAAAGCTGACAACTCCTAAAACAAAAAAGGCTCTGAGCGTTCACTCAGAGCCTTTTTTAAATCGATAATCAATTACCAGATTTTTACGCGATCTTCTGGTTTGATATACATTTTGTCGCCTTCTTTCACATCAAACGCCTGATAGAATTCTGGCATATTTGAAAGAATACCGATTACACGGTAGTGGCTTGGTGAATGAGGGTCTGTCATTAGGCGGTTGCGTAACTCTTCGTCACGATATTTACGACGCCAAATTTGCGACCAACCCATGAAGAAACGCTGATCACCTGTGTAACCATCAATGATAGGCGCTTTTTCATCACCAAGTGATAACTGGTATGCCGTATAAGCAACTGTTAAGCCGCCTAAGTCACCAATGTTTTCACCTAATGTAAGCTGACCATTTACGCTTGCATCTTCAAATGGTTTGTACTCGTTATATTGAGCAACTAACTGACCTGTACGCTCTTCAAACTGTTTAAGGTCTGATTCGCTCCACCAGTTACGTAAGTTACCGTCACCATCGTACTTCGCACCTTGGTCATCAAAGCCGTGACCTAATTCGTGGCCGATTACCGCACCGATTGCACCGTAGTTAACAGCGTCATCAGCTTCTAGGTTAAAGAATGGCGGTTGTAAGATAGCCGCAGGGAATACAATTTCGTTATTCACAGGGTTGTAGTAAGCGTTTACTGTTTGTGGTGTCATGTGCCACTCAGAACGGTCAACTGGCTTACCTAGTTTTGCAGTCATATCTGCATATTCCCACTCGCTGTGGCGAATGTAGTTACCTACTAAGTCATCACCTTTAACTTCAAGTGCTGAGTAGTCTTTCCATTTATCTGGGTAACCAATTTTTGGTGTGAACTTATCAAGCTTTTCTTTAGCCGCGATTTTTGTTTCAGGGCTCATCCACTCAAGGTTTTCAATCGCAACTGCATAACCTTTGATAACGTTATCAACTAACTCTTCCATGCGCGCTTTCGCTTCAGGTGGGAAGTTTTCTTTAACGTATACTTTACCTAGAATTTCGCCTAATACACCGTTTGATGCATCAACTGCTTTTTTCCAAAGTGGAGATTGCTCTGTTACACCGCGAAGTGTTGTGCTGTAAAAATCAAAGTTAAGGTCTACTAGCTCTTTATCTAGTAAGCGAGCATAGTTGCTAACAAAGTGGAACTTAAGGTAGTTCTGCCACGTTGCTAAGTCTGTATCGTTATAGATACCTGCGAATTTTTCTAGGTAGCTAGGTTGGCGAATGATTACATCTTCAGTTTTGATACCAGATGCATCAAGGTAAGCTGCAAAGTCAAAGTCGCCCGTAAGTTTGTTTGCATCTGCAACGCTCATCTTATTGTAAGATTTAGTTGCATCACGGCTTTCAACACGGCTCCACTGCGCATCGGCAATGCTTGTTTCAAGATCGATAATTGCTTTAGCCGCAGACTCAGCATCAGCTACACCGGCTTTGCTTAAGATAGCTGTTACGTATGCTTGGTAAGCTTCACGAATTTTTGTGAATTTTTCTTCATCTTTTAGGTAGTAGTCGCGATCTGGTAAACCTAAACCTGACTGATAAACATACATCGCGTTTTCGCTAGAATTTTTCGCGTCGTTATTTACGTACCAACCAAACGGTAAGCTACCGCCTTTAATGCGAAGTTCTGCCATTAAAGCAACAAGATCTGACTTGTTCTTAACTGCATCAACGCTTTCTAGCACTGGTGTTAATGGCTTGATGCCTGCCGCTTCACGGCCTGCTTCGTCCATATAGCTGTTATAGAATGCTGCTAATTTAGCTTCATCAGAGCCTGGCTTAACGTCTTTATTTGCCGCTGCTTTTTCTAGCACTTCTTTCATCGCTTTTTGCGAATCATCGTAAAGCTGAGTGAATGAACCGTAGTTTGATTTATCACCTGGAATTTCTGTTTTCTCTAACCATTCGCCGTTTACGTGATAGTAAAAGTCATCTTGTGCGCGAACAGACTTGTCCATGTTCGCCAATTCAATGCCTGAATTTAAAGGAGCTTTTGCTTCAGTTACGGTCGCAGTTGCTGGTGCTTTAGTTTCTTGTTCTTTTTCACCACAACCAACAAGACCGAGGGCTAGTGCAATACTTGCCGCGGTAAGTGTTACTTTTTTCATGGGAGTCCCGTACTAATTATTTTTTGATGTATTTATCGAAAAACTAGCAAACCTAATTAATCATTAGTTTTTCGCTTTCACCATAATAAACCTCTCAAGCAAAACAATAAAACCGAATATGTAACAATTCTTATCAAAACAGGATGAGCCGCATTTTTGAGCGATGGGAGGGGGAGGTTAAGTCGTTAGTGGTTAGTGGTTAGTGGTTAGTGGTTAGTGGTTAGTGGTTAGTGGTTAGTGGTTAGACAAAGTAAAGTACAATTCATGTGTAGCAAGTTCTTTGTTTAATTTCACAAAAAATAAAACCACCCTCTCGATCTGATCTGACTTCTGAAATCTAACTACTAAAAACTAACCTCTATTATATAACCTCCGCGCGAAATAAATTTCACGCCTACATCAAACGTAGGCGTCACGCTTGCTTGGCGCGTCTTACATTCATCACCAAGTCTGCAAATTAATAAAGAACCCGCAAACAACACTGTTCAGCTTCAAACTGACAGCTTCAAACTGACAGCTGAAAGCTGACGGCTGTTACTGCTCGTACTTTTTCTTTATCTTTTTGATGATCTCAACATTCGCAGCAGGGAAGCTGTAATCATCAAGCTCGCTAAGTGCGACCCATTTGCCTTGTTGGCCTTCTGCGCCATGGGCCGTACCAGTGAAGTCATCAACAATATGCACATCTAAACGTACGCATTTATCGCCGTAGTCATGTTCGATAACCATTAGCTCTTCACTGGCGTTTACGGTTAGGTTTACTTCTTCTAACAACTCGCGCTGTAGCGCAGTAAATACGCTTTCGCCCTGCTCTACTTTGCCGCCTGGGAATTCCCATAAACCGCCTTGGTGTTTTTCGTCTGGGCGCTTACAAATAAATAATTGCTGATCTTTATAAATAACGCCAACAGCAACATGCACTACTTTTTTAGTCATTTGTTGTTTCCTTAATCATAAAAAAAGCGACGCAAGCGTCGCTTTTTATCACCGTGTTTTGGTTATTTTAATTTACCGCAACACTGCTTATATTTATTACCTGAACCACAAGGACACGGCTCGTTACGGCCTACTTTAGGTTCTGCACGTTGTGTAACTACAGCACCTTCTGGTGTTTCGCCACCGATGTGCTCAGCTTCTTCGTGTTGGTATTCACGAGGTGCATTTTCGCTACGACGATGTTGCTCTTCAACTTTCTCAACGTCTTCTTCAGCACGAACTTGTACTTTACTTAAAATACCCACAACGTCGACTTTTAAGTTCTCTAGCATTTCAGAGAATAGCTCGAACGACTCGCGCTTGTACTCTTGCTTAGGATTCTTCTGTGCGTAACCACGTAAGTGGATACCTTGACGAAGGTGGTCCATCGCAGCTAAATGATCTTTCCAGTGTTGATCTAGGCTTTGTAGCATAATCGCTTTTTCGAATTGACGTAGTACAGACTCGCCTACCATCTCTTCTTTTTGCTTGTACGCTTGCTCAACCGCTTCTTCGATACGCTCACGAAGCTTCTCTTCGTATAGTTTGCTATCGTCAGCTAGCCATTGTGAAATTGGCAGCTCGATTAAGAAATCTTGTTTTAAGCGTTCTTCAAGACCTGGGATATCCCACATTTCAGCTAAGCTTTGCGGTGCAATGAATTGGTCAATCACACCATTTAGCACATCGCCGCGAATTGCAGTGATAGTTTCTGAAATATCGCCTTCTTCAAGTAGCTCGTTACGTTGCGAGTAAACAACACGACGTTGGTCGTTTGCTACGTCATCGTACTCAAGTAATTGCTTACGAACGTCGAAGTTACGTGCTTCAACTTTACGCTGCGCGTTTTCGATTGCGCGGTTAACCCAAGGGTGCTCAATCGCTTCACCGCGTTGCATACCTAGTTTACGCATCATGTTAGTCATGCGCTCACCAGCGAAAATACGCATTAGCGCATCGTCCATTGATAGGTAGAAACGGCTTGAACCAGCATCACCTTGACGACCAGAACGACCACGTAACTGGTTATCGATACGACGAGATTCGTGACGCTCAGTACCAATGATGTGTAGACCACCCGCTTCGATTACCGCATCGTGACGTTTTTGCCACTCATCTTTAATCGCTTTAATTTGTTCATCGGTTGGGTTTTCTAGCTTTTCAACTTCGCTGTTCCAGTTACCACCTAACACGATATCGGTACCACGACCGGCCATGTTAGTTGCAATAGTTACTGTGCCAGGTAAACCGGCATCGGCAACAATGTCTGCTTCTTGCGCGTGGAACTTAGCATTAAGTACGTTGTGCTTAATTTTTTCTTTACGTAAGAACTGCGATAAGTACTCAGAACTTTCGATAGAAATAGTACCCACAAGTACCGGTTGACCACGTTCTTGGCAATCTTTGATATCAGCAAGGATTGCTTCGTACTTTTCTTCTTGTGTTAGATAGACAAGGTCAGCACGATCGTCACGGATCATCGGTTTATTAGTTGGCATTACTACTGTGTCTAGACCATAGATAGACTGGAACTCAAACGCTTCTGTGTCTGCTGTACCTGTCATACCCGCTAGCGTGTCGTATAAACGGAAGTAGTTTTGGAATGTGATTGATGCCAATGTTTGGTTTTCGTTTTGAATGCGTACACCTTCTTTTGCTTCAACAGCTTGGTGTAAACCTTCTGACCAACGACGACCTTCCATTGTACGGCCTGTGTGCTCATCAACGATGATAACTTCGTTTTCTTTAACAACGTAATCAACGTCTTTTTGATAAAGCTTGTGAGCACGAAGTGCCGCATACACATGGCTTAATAATGTGATGCTAGAAGCTGAGTAAAGTGAATCACCTTCTTGAATTAAGCCGCGCTCAATTAGTAGCTCTTCAACTTTAATTTGGCCGCGCTCTGTAAGGTGAACTTGCTTAGACTTTTCATCGATCGTGTAATCGCCGTCGCCTTCAACGCCTTCTTCATCTTCTTTTTCTTGTAGCTCTAGGTCAGGCACAATTTTGTTGATTTCGATGTAAAGCTCAGAGCTGTCTTCAGCTGGGCCTGAGATAATCAGCGGCGTACGCGCTTCATCGATTAGGATTGAATCCACCTCATCCACTACAGCGTAGTAAAGTGGGCGTTGTACACGCTCTTCAATGCTAAATGCCATGTTATCGCGTAGATAATCAAAGCCAAATTCGTTATTAGTACCGTAAGTAATGTCAGCAGCGTAAGCGATTTTCTTCTGCTGTGGCATCATGCCTGGTACGTTACAGCCTACTGTTAGGCCTAAGAACTCAAATAATGGGCGGTTAGTTTCGGCGTCACGTTTTGCAAGGTAGTCGTTCACGGTAATTACGTGAACACCTTTACCTGTTAAACCACGAAGGTATGCAGGTAATGTTGCTGTAAGTGTTTTACCTTCACCGGTACGCATTTCTGCGATGCGACCTTGATGTAAAACCATACCACCTAGTAGCTGTACGTCGAAGTGACGCATGCCATTTACACGCTTAGATGCTTCACGTACCACAGCAAATGCTTCTGGTAAAATGTCATCTAGGCTTTGTCCGTTATCGTAACGCTCTCTAAATTCAGCTGTTTTTGCTTTTAAATCTTCATCAGAAAGCGCTTCTAATTGCTTTTCAAGCGCATTAATTAGAGCGACCGTCTTTCTTAGGTTTTTAATAGTGCGGTCATTGCGACTACCAAAAATCTTGGTAAATAAATTAGATATCATGATAAAACCGTTACAATGTATTCTTTGTTAGCTAGTCATTAGCTAACCCACTTTCTTCAATTGATAATTAATATGCGCTTATGCTCATGATGTAGGGCATATTAATTAACAATTTATCAGTACGCTGTTCAAAACACCGCTTATTTCGTGCGCTATCATACCAGAGTCTGCGCAACATCAAACCTTCTGTTTATGAAGATATGGAATTTCGGCAAGAAAATTTAAAAATCAGCCATAATCTTTGATCTAACCCCATAACAAGGGTGAAAACAAGATTACTGAATAGATATGGCGACAATAAGAATAAAATCAAGATCAGGGGAGAAAAAAGGCGATTCGAGGAACGAGGTGCGAGGAACGAGATGCGAGATTCGAGATGCGAGATTCGGGGTGCGAGATGTGAGGTGCGAGGGACGAGGTGCGAGATGCGAGTTTTCGTAGGCGTCACGCTTGCTTGGCGCGACTGCCATACAACACGAATCATGCTTATAAACACATAACCAACAGGCGATGCTGAGAAGCTCAAAACTGAAGGCTGAAAGCTGACGGCTCCTTAAATTTCACGCCTACCTCAGAACGTGGGAACGGCTTTAGCCGTGAATTGTTCTAAACACTTCGGCACTAAAGTACCTCCTACGGGGTAGGCTCACAAACCACACCGTCAGCTCAAAACTTACAGCTTATAGCTTAAAGCTATGCCTTTACTTTTTCCGCCCATGCTGTGCTAAACGCTCTAACTTCGCTTTTAACGATGGGGGTGCATCTGCGGCGATGGCGCTGAGGTAATCGGCTGTTTGTTCGCTCATTTGACGTTTAGAAACAGGCTTTTCTTCTGGCTTATTTGTTGCTGATAAGCGCTGAGTTGCCTGTGGGTTTGCGGTAATTTTAATTTGCCCAAGCTCTACCATGCCAGAGGCACGAAAATGCGAAAGCATATCCATTTTTAAGTAATTTAAACGCAGTGCAATCGGTGCCGAAACCGCTTCTATCATCAAAGTGCCATCGCGGTAATTACTTACTCGGCATTTTTTCGAAAGCGTTTCACCTAAAAAGTCATCAAGAATGGTTTGTTGAGAAGACAAGCCTTGGGTTTTACCAGCATAAGATGCCAAGCGACCACTCAAGCCCGCCATAATATCGCCAACAGCCTTTGGCGCGTATCTATCTTTTGCCATTAATCGTCTACCTAAAAGGGTTAATCACCACAAAGAGAATATACCACCTACGTAAATATGAAGCTATTAGGTTTGAGAGTCGAGATGCGAGGTTCGAGGTACGAGGTTCGAGATGCGAGGTGCGAGGTACGAGATGCGAGGTACGAGATGCGAGGAACGAGGTGCGAGGAACGAGGTGCGAGGAACGAGGTGCGAGGAACGAGGTGCGAGGTACGAGGTGCGAGGAACGAGATGCGAGGTGCGAGGTGCGAGTTATCGTAGGCGTCACGCTTGCTTGGCGCGCCTGCCATACAACGCGAGTCATGCTTATAAACACATAACCAACAGGCGATGCTGAGCAGCTCAAAACTGACAGCTGAAAGCTGACGGCTCCTTAAATTTCGGCACTAAAGTACCTCCTATGAGCTAGACCCACAAACCACACCGTTCAACTTAAAACTTACCGCTTATAGCTTAAAGCTTCTCTTCCTCCTGCGTGATTGTTTCTGGTACACTTTTCCTTTGTTTTTTTATTTAACTTTCGCGATGACTCAACACTCTCTTACTTTAATCGTATTGGCTGGCGGGCTGGGTAGCCGCTTTGGCGGAAACAAACAGATTGCCGAAATACCAGGGCTGGGCTGTACCATCATGGAGCTTAGTATTCAGGATGCGGTTAAAGCGGGTGTGAGCCAAGCGGTGATCATCATTAATAAAAAAATTCGTGAAGAGTTTGAAGCGACGATTTTACCGCGCCTACCTGAGTCGCTCGAAGTAATCCTCGTTGAGCAAGAAATTAGTGCAGTGCCTCATGGCTATGAGCACTTAACTGCTGAACGACAAAAACCTTGGGGTACAGGTCATGCATTACTTTGCGCAAAACCCTATGTAAATAACCCTGCTATTGTCATTACCGCCGATGACTATTATGGCGAGTCTTCTTTTACCATTATTAGCGAACACTTCAAACAGCATAGCAATTGGGCGATGGTAGGCTACCCAATAAAAGATACGCTCTCCGAAGAAGGTGGTGTAAATCGTGGTGTATGCTCTGTTGATAGCCACCAGCATTTAACTGATGTGGTCGAGTACCTAGATATTAAACTCGAAAATAATGTTTTAAAAGGCAACAATCCACATGGTGAGAGATTACAAATTGTCGATGATGCCCTAGGCTCTATGAGCTTTTGGGGAATAACACCCAGTTTATTTAATGACTTAGAAACAGGCTTTATTGAGTTTTTAGAAAATACTGACAACGGTGTCACGAAAGAGTATTATTTACCAAATGAGATACAACTCGCGATTCAAGATAACCGCCAAGCTGTAACCGTTTATACTGCACAAGAGCCATGGTATGGCGTAACCTACAAAGCTGAACTGGATGCAATAGCACACACTTTATGTCAGTTACGTCGTAAGCTAAACGATTAAACCCTCGCCTCTTCTTGCAAAAAATAAGTAATGGAAAATTAATGAAGTCTAATCCTGTTGCAACTTATCTTTCTGAGCACTTTGGCTTAAGCACAGATAACGTAACGCTAAAGCCAATTGGCAATGGCCACATCAACACAACCATGTTACTTAAATCAGAAGAAAACGCCTTGGTTGTGCAAAAGTTAAATACCGATGTGTTTCCTAACCCTCAGCACCTAGTTGAAAATGCACGACTAATTGAGCAGCACCTTAGTGAAAAACACAACAATGGTGAATATAGCCTAGAAATTATTCGTCATGTTCCAACTATCGAAAGCGACTTTTTAGTTGAATGCGATCAAGGTGTTTGGCGTGCACTCGAATTTATTGGCGGCAGTTATAGTGAAGATGTGGTAGCAACTATCTCGCAAGCACAAACTGCAGCCAATGCATTTGGACAATTCGCGCTGGCATTACAAGATTTTCAGGCTGATCAGCTGCATCATGTGATCCCTGATTTTCATAACTTAGCGATGCGTTTTGATGCCTTTAAAAAGGTAATCGAAAAAGATCCTGTAAATCGTGTGGCCCTTTGCCAAGACGACATCGATTTTTGTTTAGCTCAGCAATCACTTGTTGATGAGTTAAAACAACTTGAAGGAAACATTCCTTTAAGACCATGCCATAACGACACAAAAATCAACAACATGCTGTTTTGCACGCAATCTGATGATGCAAAAGCAGTCATCGACCTAGATACCTGTATGCCTGGTTATTGGTTATTTGATTTTGGCGATATGGTGCGTACCTTCTGCTCACCTGAGCAAGAAGATTCAACCAACCTAAATAATGTACGTGTTCGTGAAGAAATCTTCGCCGCCATCGTTAAAGGTTATGTTGAACCACTACAAGATGTGATCACCGACGCCGAAAAAGAAAGCTTCTGGCTAGGCACCAAAGTCATGACCTTTATGATTGGCCTGCGCTTTTTAACAGACTTTATTGATGGCGATAATTACTTTGCCACCAAACATGCAAACCACAACCTAGAGCGCGCCCGCAATCAGTTTGCTTTATATCGCGATATTCTTGAAAAAGAACATACGTTAAAAGCGATATTAGAGATAAATAAAGGGTAAAAATATAGTGGTTAGTGGTTAGTGGTTAGTGGTTAGTGGTTAGTGGTTAGTGGTTAGTGGTTAGTGGTTATAACAAAGTAAAATACAATTCATATGTAGCAAGCTCTTTGTTTAATTACACAAAAAATAAAACCATCCTCTCGATCAACTGATATCTAACTTCTAAAATCTAACCACTAAAATAATATCTAGCCTTAAAATCAGGAGATTTTTATGCATATAAAGCACCACGGAGCGGTGAAAGGCGTAACTGGGTCTTGCCACCAGCTATTTATTGATGACACAAATTCTGTACTTGTTGATTGTGGGCTATTTCAAGGGGAAGACAGCAAACAAAACTTAGCTATCGAGTTTGATATATCAACGGTAAAAGCGCTGATTGTCACACACTGCCATATAGACCATGTTGGTCGCATACCCTACTTACTTGCCGCAGGCTTTAAAGGACCTATTTATACTTCAGCCGCTACTGCTAAGCTACTGCCTATGGTGATTGAAGATGCTTTAAAAGTGGGGGTAACTCGCGATGAAGCAATGATCCGCACTTGCTTAAAGTTACTAAAACAACAAATTGTCTCTCTTGATTTCAACACATGGTACTGCATTCCCGTAGGAGTGGGCTTTAGCCCCGAAAAAGTAGCCTCAAGCAATCAAAACCCCTTATATAAACTTCGCCTGCAACGTGCTGGGCACATTTTAGGCTCAGCCTATGTTGAAATTGAGCTAGGCAAAAAACCAAACTCGCATAGAGTGGTATTTTCAGGTGATTTAGGTGCACCTTACACGCCATTATTACCAACGCCAAAACCGCCTTACCGCGCCGATACATTAGTTATTGAGTCAACCTATGGTGATAAAAACCATCAAGGTCGTAAAGAGCGTGTAGCCGTTCTTAAAAAAGTTATAGAGCGTGCCGTAAGCGATAATGGTGTGGTACTTATACCCGCATTTAGTATTGGCCGAACTCAAGAGCTGCTCTATGAGTTTGAACAGCTTATTCACTCTGCAAGCAAACGTTCTATGTGGCATAAACTGCAAATTATTGTAGATTCGCCAATGGCAGCCAATTTCACAAATGAATATTTACACTTTAAAGAACTGTGGGATAACGAAGCCAAAAAACGCGTAAAACAAGGCCGTCACCCGCTCGACTTTAGTCAACTACATACAATTGATAGCCACCAAGAACACCTTGCCCTGATTAACTTTTTAGCCTCTAAACAACAGCCGGCAATAATCATTGCTGCCAGCGGTATGTGTAATGGCGGCAGAATAGTTAATTACCTAGAACGGTTTTTACCCGACAAAACAACCGATGTCATTTTTGTTGGCTACCAAGGGCAAGGAACTTTAGGCCGAGAAATTCAAAAATACGGCCCTCGCGGCGGTTATGTATTTATCGATAATCAAAAAGTAATGGTTAAAGCGCAAATTCATACCATTAGCGGCTACAGCGCCCATGCAGATCAAAAAGGATTAATCAGATTTGTCACCGGCATGCGCAAAAAGCCAAGTTTAATCAAAATTGTCCACGGCGATGATCAAGCCAAACAAGCACTAGCAGAAAAGCTAAAAGCAGAGTTAGGCGAAGGGACAAAAGTAGAAGTTAGCGGTTAGCGAGTTGCGAGTTGCGAGTTGCGTATATGGACTCCCCCTGTAAGGCAAGAAAATTCAAAGTGTAATTTGATAATAGCAAGTTCACGTATATTCGGCCTTATTATGGGGAGCTACCCCGAGACCTGAATGGCTTAATCCACTGTATTCAAGGCTCCTTATCGAGATTAAGGTATCAACGTACCATCGCAACTCTCAGGTTTCACCTTGCGTGCTTGTCATCACATTACATTCGTTTTCTACTTACCTTTACTCGGCTTACTCTAGCAGTGTTATTCCCCTTATAGCTGTGACTAAGCTAAATCAGCTCTATAAGGCGTTGCGCTTTTCAGCATGGCTAATGCCATTCGTACTAGTTTATTGGCTACTGCTATCGTGATCTTATTAAAGTGATGTTTGCTTGATAATGCCCTGATCCAGCAACTCAGCTTATCTTGTTTATCGCGTATGTTTGATACCACCACACGCGCTCCATGTGTGATCAAAGAACGTAGGTATTTATCTCCGCGCTTCGAGATCCCATGTAACTTATTCTTTCCTCCTGAACCACTATGACTTGGCACAAGTCCTACTGACGCACTCGCATTGCGACCATATTTATACTCTGAGCCATTACCTAAACGTGCATAAAGAGCACTTGCTGTTATCCACTGAACTCCAGGTAAACTTGTCAGTAATTCACACTCCGAGATAGATTTGGCCAATTCAACTAGCTGCGCTGTCGCATGCTTTATTTTACTATCTAACCGATGAACCTCTTCAAGCAGATCAGCTAAAATGAAACGACTTGCTGGCGTTAATTGATTACCATCATCTTCAAGGATATCTGGTAAACGCTTTTTGAGTGACGTAATACCTTCAGGCAGCTTAACACCGTATTCTGCACCTAAACCACGAGCTCTGTTCGACACCTGTGTTCGCTGTTTTATATACCCTTTACGAAGCTTAAGTAATGATGCAAGGTCTTGTTGGCTAATTGATTTTACCGCAACAGAATAAATATTTGGGCGTTTAAGTGCCTCATAAATAGCCAAAGCATCATTTGCATCGTTTTTATTACCTGCTCGGTACTTGGCAACTATGTGAGGAGGGAGTAACTTAACTTTGTGTCCTTGTCCTTCAAATTTACGACCGTAATAGTGAGCGCTGCTACAAGCTTCCATACATATAAGTGCTTCTGGATGGTTAACAATAAACGAAAGCATCTTGTGTTCAGTCATTTTCTCATTCGACTTCAAAACACCGAACTTATTAAAGAAAGCGACTTGAAAGACTGTTTTGGCTAAATCAATCGTTATAGTGCTAGACTGTGTCATGGTATGGGCTCCTTTTTGTTTGTCACTTTCACCTTAGTCGATTTTGACAAAGGTGGGGAGTCCATACCATTGAGTTGCGAGTTGCGAGTTGCGAGTTGCGAGTTGCGAGTTGCGAGTTGCGAGTTGCGAGTAGCGAGTTGCGAGTATACAAGGGTAAATTAATTATTTTTATGTAAGTACATTAATTTACCTAGCATTTTACCAATTTCTTCACACTCATTTGTTATGAGTAAGTAGTTTTCCTTGTGCAAGTAACCCAATTCAAAAGCAAGCATAACTTGTGTTTTGAGTTCACCGACGGAGCCTTTAGCTATAGAAAGGAAATGAGCTCTTTCTTTTTTAGAAAAGCGCTCATACCCTTCAGCGATGTTACTTGGAATTGAAACCGAGCAGCGACACATTTGATCTTTTAAACTAAAATCTTTGAGTAAATAAAAACTTCTATAAACTAAAAGACTTAATTGAAAAGATCTTTTCCATACATCTAATCTCTCGTAGTACATAGCCACTCCTTGGCATCAGTATCTGACTCGTATCTCGAGTCTCGTATCTCGAGTCTCGTATCTCGCTTCTCTCCCCCGCTACTGCGAGTCGCTACTATTTATAACTCTCATACGCTTCTTTCATTCGCGCTAGGTTGCTATAAATATAGCTCGAAGTTAAACGGCCACGTTTAAACATCGTATTATCTAAAGTGACTTGAGTAGAAGGAGCATAACCTTGGTTAAATACAAGCCTATTAAACTCACCAATTTGTGTTGATAGACCAACACGCCAGATATCACGGCCTTTTAACTGGCCAAACGGTGTGACTTTCATATCTTTACGCGGTGTAAGTGGGATACTCAAGCCAACCCCTGCTTTTTGCGCATCGGTATTTTCATAGAATACAGCTATGTAGCTATCACCAAACCAAAAGCGACTTTCAAGTTTTACACCACTATCACCATAAAAATACTTGCCAGCCGTAGCATGTAGGGTGATATCTTGCTCTACCCAGTTGTATTGATATGTGAGTGTTTCGTACTCACGTGATGCACGGTAATCTGCATAATCAAAATAAGCGATTTTGGCGCTTACTTTGTGACGGCCTTCAGGGCTTAACCAAGCTGTTTCGTTAATAATGGCTTTGTAATCAAAATAGTCTTTAAAGAAACCAATTTGCGTTTGGTTATAAAAGCCATACGGCAGTGCAAAAGTTTGGTGCAGCATTGCATTTACAATACCTTCATCCAGGCTGTAATTATCAAATACACCGTTATCTTCAAAGTCGCTACTTTCATCTAAAATAGTTTGGCCGGTAACCTTTATACCACCACCTTGCCACAACGGCACGTCAAGCTCGGCACGCAAACCTACAGAGTAATCAAATACTCCAAACTCTGTTGCATAAGTATTAGATAAAGCTGGGCTTAAAGTTACGCGCGGTTTAAAGTAAGGGCTTGCCTCTGCTTTACCGGCCCATACTACACCTTCAGGAATACTTGCTTTGCCCTGCTGTACATTTAAATCAGGGCTTACACCTTTTTCGATAAATAAGCGGTAGTTATCAACCTTGCCCTGAATCGCAATTAAAGGGATATCTGTTTTAGAAAGCTGTACATTAAAGTGCGTGCTTTCGTTAGTTACACTTTCAGCAATACGGCCGAGCACCACACCGATGGCGTCTATGTCGTTACGGTTAAATACCGAGTTTTCAAAGTTTACGAATACGGTATTAAAGTTATAACCAACAACTACATTCTCGAAACCATCGTTTATTAACGCTTGTTTTAATTCGATTACTTGGCTATTTAAACTTGAGTTGGCGTGTTTTTGCGTAGTTTGTGTTGGTGCTTGTTTTATGCTTGCTACTGTAACTGCCTTTGCTTGTTCAGCTAATTCTGGCGCCATTGCAGTTTGTATAAAACCAATGCCATGGTCATCGATTTTAGCTATTGGCTGTGTAGCAACCGGTGCAACATAAGGAGCAGCTTCAACTTTTTTATAATTTTGTTTATCTTCATTCGAAAGCGGCATACTAAAGTTAACACCCCAATAGGTGTCTTGTTCTGAGTAATCTGTGTTACTGTAAAAACGGCTGGTAAAGGTTAGCTCGCCAATATCATAAAGCCACTTTTTAGGGATAGTCACTTTAGCACCCGCATTAAATGCCTCTGCATCATGCTCTGCTTGTAAGCTAAACCAGTCGAATACTTGGTACTCAACGCCCCCAAACACACCATCCATAATTCCATGAGGTCGTTTACTCTTAGAAATACCAGCTGAAAATCTAAAATTCCATAACTCTTTTGATGCCACAGCATAATAAGTTTCATAGTGGTTAATATGACCACCAATATCTTTACCTCCGATAGCAAGGCTAAACCAACCTTTAGGAATATAAGGTATTTGGTACTTAGCATTAAATGATAAATCTCTAATTTGTTTCTTACCTTCTGTTGTGAACATATTGTCATGTATGGTGTTTGAAGCTATCAGACCGCTTACTTCTAAACCATCAAATAAACCTGCACTGACAATAAAGTTATGCCCATCAACATAATTACCTGATAAATCAAAAAGCTGATTATTATACCCCCCCCCTACAACCCCTTTTTCTTGGATTTCAGCATTGGGAGTATTTATTAAACCAGTATAACCAACGAAGGATTGATGAGAGTTAATTTGATCTGCAAAAACAAGTGGTGAGCTTAGAGCTATTGCACTACCTAAAAAGACATTAAGCTTAGACATAAACTATTCCGAGTTAAAATTATAAAAATCCTTAAATTAGATTAAATATAACATTAGATGTGAAAAACGAGAAGTTAATAGCGAAGGTGCTAGGTGCTAGGTGCTAGGTGCTAGGTGCTAGGTGCTAGGTGCTAGGTGCTAGGTGAACAAGATTTTATTGGGGGCGGGGTAAAGCAAGTGGTTAAAAGCTAAAAAACAACTTCTAACCACTAAAGTCTGAAATCTAATATCTAACTTCTGAAATCTAATATCTAACTTCTGATATCTAATATCTTCTTTTAAACCGCTTTTAAATGTCGCTCTGCTGGAGCTACCATTTCGGTTACGAAATCAGTGAATTCTTCACCTAAGTTTTCATCGCGCATGCTGTATTCAACAATCGCCTTTAAGTAGCCCAGTTTATCACCGCAGTCGTGAGCACGGCCACTCATATGGAATGCCTCAACGATTTCGTGCTTCATTAACTCATCAATAGCATCGGTAAGCTGAATTTCGCCGCCCGCACCCGCTGGTGTTTTAGCAAGTAATGGCCAAATCGCTTTTGATAGCACATAGCGGCCTACAACGGCTAAATTAGATGGCGCTTCTTCAGCTTTAGGCTTTTCGACCATCGTTTTAATAGGTGCACTTTCACCCGCTTTAATTTTAACGCCGCCGATATCAGCAATACCATATTTATGTACATTTTCTTGTGGTACTGGCTCTAGCATGATTTGGCTTGCTTTAACTTCATTAAAACGCTTAATCATAGCAGCAATGTTTTCGGTTTTTTGGTCAGCTGTGTAGCTATCTAAAATTACATCTGGCAGTACTACAACAAAGTCGTCATCGCCAACAATAGGTTTTGCACACATAACTGCGTGGCCTAATCCTTTAGCCTCGCCTTGGCGTACGTGCATAATGGTTACATCTGGTGGGCAAATTGAGCGCACTTCTTCAAGCAAAGTACGTTTTACGCGTTTTTCGAGGGTTGCTTCAAGCTCAAAGCTGGTATCAAAGTGATTTTCAATAGCATTTTTAGAGCTATGAGTAACAAGTACAACCTCTTTAATACCCGCAGCAACACATTCGTTTACTATGTATTGGATAAGTGGCTTATCAACCAGAGGTAGCATTTCTTTAGGAATTGCCTTTGTCATCGGTAACATACGTGTACCAAGGCCTGCAACAGGAATGACAGCTTTCATAATGTTTAGTCCCTTAATTGTAGTGATAAGAATAAATAATTACAAAGTATGAGTTATCAACCCATTTTGCGCAATAGTAAAAAAAGATTTATAAATAAGTTAGCAGTAATAATATTGACGGAGGATGAACAAAAACCGATAGGTTCTAGGATTTAGGAGCTAGGAGCTAGGAGCTAGAAGCTAGAAGCTAGGAGCTAGGAGCTAGGAGCTAGGAGCTAGGAGCTAGGAACTAGAAACCAGGAGCTAAAAGATGCTAGTGGCTGGGGTGCCACTAGCAAGGGGTTAGCTATAAAAATTAACTAGAGTAGTAATAAACTGTTCAACTTGTTGTTGGTCTAGTTCGTTTATACCTGCTGCTGCAGCGCGACCGCCGCCGGAGGCAAATTGGCTGCATACATCAACAGCGCCATGTTTATTATTAAGTGGCGCTCTTACACTTACGGTATAGCTTCCTTTATTATTATAGGTAAGTACTGCGTGGGCTTTATTAGGTGCTTGGTTTGCAAGGTCGTTACCTAATACGCCACTTACACGGCGCGCCCATGGGGCGTCATCAAGTAAAATAACCTTTGCTGTATCGCAATTATGTAAAACCTTAGCGTCAGCCGCTTTTTGCATATCAGATTTGTAGGCTTTTTCTAACACGTAATAAACCGATTCACTGTCGTTAATAGCATCAAGAGGTGACTTATATTTTAGTAACTCGTTAAATAAGTCTTCTGGAGCAAAGTGTAAATCGGCTACCTCGCTGCCATAGCCGTTATAGTTAATATAAGTGCCAAATGCTTTAAGTTGTGACTTTTCGAGCTCTGTTAAGCTAAGCTTATCGGCTTCGCTATCGGCTTTTGCAAATAAATTATCGCCATAAGCAGCAGTAATAGCCCATAAATGATACTGCTTATCGATAAGGTCGCTCACAATTAAGCTCGTACAGATGTTTGCATCTAAATCGATATGGGCAAAGAGGTTAGCATGGTTTGGAATATCACCCGCTTTATGATGATCCACATACATAACACGTGCACCTACGCACAGGGCGTCGTGCAACTCTGCCATGTTTTTTTCCATTGAAATATCGAGTACACGAATGTTATCACCAGCTTTGGGGGTAATTTTTTTTAGTAGTTGAATATCACGTTTAACACCGGTTACTTTCACGCTTTCAACAGGGTTAGCGAGCTGCAACTGTAACAGTGCGATGATGCCATCGGCATCACCATTAAAAATATCGTAGTTCATAAAATCTCAAAGAATAATAGAAGGTAGAGATTAGAAGTCAGATTACAGATGTTAGAAGTTAGAAGTTAGACGTCAGGGATTAGATATCAGATTTTAGACATCAGATATCAGATATCAAATATCAGAGGTCAGAAGACAGATATCAGATTTTAGACGTCAGGTTTCTGGCTCTAGATTTCTATAATCCCTGCTTCGCGTAAATAACCAATAATTTGCTCAACGCTTTGCTCAATGCTTTGCTCTGCTGTTCTTACATGAATCTCTGGTTGCTCTGGCACATCGAATGCAGAGCTAATACCTGTAAAATTAGGGATCTCACCGGCACGGGCTTTTTTGTATAACCCTTTAGGGTCACGGCTTTCACAAACCTCTAATGGCGTATCGATAAACACTTCTACAAATTCGCCCTGGTTCATGATGCTACGAGCGCGAGCACGGTCTTCTTTAAACGGTGAAATAAATGCCGTTGATACAATTAAGCCCGCATCAACAAACAGCTTAGCTACTTCGCTAATACGGCGAATATTTTCAATACGATCTTCGTCACTAAAAGTCAGGCCCTTGTTTAAGCCCATGCGTACATTGTCGCCATCAAGCAGATAAGTATGGCAACCTAATTCGAATAGTTTAGCCTCAACCGCATTCGCAATGGTCGACTTACCGGAGCCACTTAGTCCCGTATACCAAAGTAATACCGGCTTATGCCCTTTATGTCGTTCTTTTTCAGCACGCGAAACAGTTTGATCGTGCCATACAATGTTCTCGGTCATGGTACCTCTTGGGGTTTCTAGGTTCTAGGTTCTAGGTTCTAGGTTCTAGGTTCTAGGTTCTAGGTTCTAGGTTCTTCAAAATGATATTCAATGGCTGATTCTTTTACGCAGCCTTTTCTTAATTTTATTAACGCTGCAATCATAGCTGCAACTTCTTTAGCTTCTGATATTAATTGCAAGCCAACATGCTTATCGATAAATTTTATCTCAATACCAATGTATAATTGAGTTACGAGCTCTCCTGCAGAGCCCTTTGCATAATATAAGAAACGAGCTTCATCATTCTCTGTTTCTCTTTCAAGGCCTTCAGCGATATTAGAAGGAATTGATAATGCAGCACGTGTTATTTGATCTTTAAAACCGTAATCTTTGCAAACAAACATTACTTTATATATTTCACATGCTAATCGTGATGACTTCTTCCACACATCCATTTGTTCAAACTTCATAATTAGTCCCTTCGCCATTAAGTGAAATCCATTCACAGCTAAACCTTATCGCAAAATAAACCTAGCGCCTAGTTCCCAACGCCTGAAGGCTTATTATCACCTAGCTCCTTCTGATATCTGACGTCTAATATCTTACCTCTATAAAGTTCGATTTAAAACGTAAAACACAGTATATTTACTTTAGAATACTGAGAGGTATGCGATAAGGGACGGTAGGCAGAACTTTATATTTATATATTTCACATGCTAATCGTGATGACTTCTTCCACACATCCATTTGTTCAAATTTCATAATTAGTCCCTTTGCCATTAAGTGAAATCCATTCACCACTAAACCTTATCGCAAAATAAACCTAGAGCCTAAAGACATATTTCTAGCTAACGCCTAGCACCTAGCTCCTAGCATCCTAGCTCCTAGCATCCTAGCAACCTAGCCCCTATCGCCTATTACCTAGCCCCTATCGCCTAACACCTAACACCTAACACCTAGCACCTTATACCTAAAACGGAAAAAACACGGGTATCAGGGTCAGTACCACTAGGCTGTAGGTGATTGAGATCGGTAGGCCGAACTTTATGAAATCGGTTAGCTTGTAGTTGCCGGCATTGTAAACCATTAGGTTGGTTTGGTAGCCGTAAGGGCTAATAAAACTGCCACTTGCGGCAAAAGCGACTGCAAGTACAAATGGCATGTAACTTACGCCTAGACCTTGAGCGATAGTAAATGCAATGGGAAATGTCAGCGCTGCTGCTGCGTTATTAGTTATTAACTCTGTAAATAATAGAGTAAGTAAAAATACACCAATAAAGGCTATATAAACGCTTTGCCCAGCAAGTAAGCCTTCGACTTGCTCGGCTATTAGTTTAGATACCCCTGAATTATCTAAGGCTGTAGCTAATGTTAAAGCACTCATTACAATAAGCCAAAGCTCTAACGGAAAGCGTCGCTTAATTTCGTTTAGCGATAAACAGCGGCAACCCACCAGCACGGCTAGGTAAAAAATAAAGCTTTTTAATAAGCTAATATCAAAAACTAACGAGCCCGCAATGGTTGCCACAAAGCCCCAAGTAACAATACGCTCTTTTAAGCCTTTAAGCATGTTGTCGGCTTTTACACCGCTCAATATAAAAAAGTTTTTCGTTAAGTTAGTACGCTTGGCAAAGTCAGGGCCGACCGCAAGAATCAAAAAGTCGCCACTTTGAATGGTGATATCACCGAGCTTACCCGAGAGCTTTTCGCCTTCGCGGCGCACTGCAACTACCGCGGCATCGAACCTTGCGCGAAAGCCGGCCGTTTTAAGGGTTTTACCTACCACTGCAGCACCTGGCTTTATAACGACTTCGGTTAAGTTATCGCGTAGTAAACCATCTTGCTCTGCAAATAAACTTAAACCTTCAAATTGCTGTAGCACCAGTACTTTAGTGACATCGCCCGAAAAAATAAGTTTATCGCCTTCACGGATCATTTGCGTAGGCGAAACTGGCGAAATTAAGCGGTTATCGCGTACTACTTCAACCAAAAATAGTGACTCTAAGCTACGCAAACCATTTTGTTCTACCGTTTTACCTATCAGCGGTGAGCCGTTATTCACTTTAGCTTCAACAAAATAATCGCTAGAGGTTTCATCTTTGCATACTTTACCTTTTAAACGGTTAATCGTGAGTGCCATCACTAGCACACAGGCTACTACTGCAGCTAGGCCTATAGGTAAAAAGTCAAAAAATTTAAAGCCCTGGGCACCCCGTTCAATCAGCATAGAGTTAACGATTAAGTTAGTTGAGGTGCCAATTAAAGTGAGGGTGCCACCTAAAATAGCAGCATAAGAAAGGGGGAGTAAAAGTTTAGTAGGGGCAATCAGTTTATTGTTTTTTACCGGGCTAATTAAAGTTGCAACCACCGCTGTATTATTTAAAAAGCCAGAGGCCACAACTGTTGCGAGTAAGGTTCTAACATAAGACTTAACCACAGAGCCATTAAATAAAACATTAGCTAATTTGCGTAAAAAGCTGGTGCGTTCAAAAGCAAATGCACACACCACTAAAAGCAGTAATGTAACTAACCCTGGGTTAACTGCATTATTCAAAAGCTGTTCGGTAGAAACCAAATTAGTCGCAAAGCACGCTAAACAAGCAGCTGCAAAAACACGCTCAGGAAATTTCTGAAACTTAATTAAGCCTACAATGGTTGTAATAAATATAACCACTATCAACCATTGCTGTAAAATCATTCAAATATCCTTATTCGTAGCTCGTAGCTCGTAGCTCGTAGCTCGTAGCTCGTAGCTCGTAGCTCGTAGCTCGTAGCTCGCCAAATCATATCTTCTGCCAAAACATTAAGGTATTAAAACCTAATCGTTTTTTAACAAAATAAACGGCAAGTAAGTTTTGTAAACTAATAAAAAATGCAGTGGCAGACGCTGCACCAACAGCGCCAAACAACTTAGTGAAGATAGGCACACTGATTAAAACACCTAAGCCACTAATAAGTGTAACTAATCGCATATCGCGCTCATGGCCGCTCATCATAAGTAAAAAGCCAACAGAGCCTGTTACTACATTAACCGCTTGCCCTAAAACTAAAATCTGTAAAATTAACGCTCCTTGCCTAAATTCTTCACCAAAAAGGCCCATTAAAAATTCAGGAAACAGCAACATAAAAAGCACTATGGGTAACGCACTTAATACTAATAAGCGAACAGAGAATAATGCAGTTTTACGAATGCCAACATCATCCCCCTTAGCGTGAAAGGCTGAAAATTTTGGTGCAACAACCAAATTTACCGCCATTAAAATAAAGGTGGTTAAAAGTGCAATACGCTGTGCAATACTAAAAAATGCCACCTGCTCTGCAACTAAAAATACACCTATAATTATTGGTGCACTCCATTGTACCGCTTGACTCATTATTATTATGACCCAATTAGGCCTTGCGCTATGCCAAAGTTGTTGAGGGTCTGGCTTTTCGCCATTATTATTTAAGTTTTTAATACTTAACCAGTAAAAAAAGCAGGATGTAACACCTAACGATAAGCTCAAATAAAGTGCCGCGGTACTTGCAGACTCAGCCGCAAGCACAATAACTGCCACACCACAAAGCATAAAATGGGCAATGTTTTGACAAGGGATACTCAAAATAAGCTTATGACGTGCCTGCAAACTCATTGCTACTAACATAACTATACTGAGACCAACTATAGCTGGCGCAATAAAGCGCAGGGTAACTGTCAGCCCTTGCTTATTAAATATATTAGCGGCAAGCCAAGGGGCTAAAGCATATATAAAAACAGCAAATAAAAATGCTACAGGTAAACTAAATTTTAGCGCAAACATTAATATTGATTTTAGGGTATAACCATTGTTAGAGTTTGCTGCCGAAAATCTCAAAATCGTATTTTCAAAGCCAAGGTTTGCAATTGCTGAAAGCAACATTACTAATGCAAGAGCAAGGAAAAAATAACCAGATTGCACTGCTCCCAACTGCCTTGCAATAATCAAATTAAATAAAAAAGCCATTCCCGCACCGAATACCCTTAGAGTAAGAGCTATTGCCGCGTTTATTGCAGTATGGCGATGGTTAGCATCGTGTAAAACAGCTTTAATTTTATAAAGCATTAAAGTCTCTGTAAGTATGATGGGTTAAAAATGGGAATACCTACCAAAAGTTAGTAGGCATTTTTATTCACAAAGCCTTTAAAAATAGTTAAAAACACTATTTTTAAATCAAAGAATAAAGACCAATTACGAATGTACTCTAGGTCAAATTCTATGCGCTTTTCCATTTTATCTAATGTGTCGGTTTCACCGCGCCAACCATTAATTTGTGCCCAACCAGTAATGCCTGGCTTAACCTTATGGCGTAGCATATAACCGTCAACAAGCTTACGATATTCTTCGTTATGGGCTACAGCGTGAGGCCTTGGCCCAACAATCGACATTTGCCCTTGTAGAACATTAATAAACTGAGGCAATTCATCTAAACTCGTTTTACGAATAAACTGGCCTATTGGTGTAAAGCGCGAATCATTTTTAGTGGCTTGGGTTACTTTAGCGCCGTCTTCCATTACGTTCATCGAGCGGAACTTCCATACCTTAATCGGCTTACCATCAATACCATAACGGTTTTGTTTAAAGAACACAGGCCCTTTAGAGGTAAACTTAACCGCAAGGGCTAACCCCAGTAAAACAGGGGATATCATTATTAAAATAAGTGTAGAGAGTACAATATCTTCTATGCGCTTAATAATGGCGTTACTACCATCAAGCGGTGAGTCATAAATACTTATAGTAGGTATACCCATTATGACATCACTTCGCGAATGTAATAATTGATAAGTAAATACATCGGGCACAATGTAAACGCTTGCAGTACTATCAGCTAGTTCTTTAACAAGCCATTTTCGGCGCTCATAAGCTTGAGGCGGCAAAACTATATAAACACGGTCTATTCCCCCCTCTTTACAGTCAGCAACTAACTGCTCTAAATTACCAATAGTTTGTGCAGCAACTAATTTTTGCTTTGGTGTTGTGTCATCGTAATAGCCTCCGAAGACTAAACCGAAGCTAGAATTAGCAATAATATTATTTGCTAATTGTTGACCTAAAGTACCCGCCCCAGCAATGACAACCGAACGGGTATTAATACCCTGAGAGCGCAGAGCCCTTAAAATTAGCCGCAATACAACACGATACACACACAGCGAAACTAATACAGAAACAAACCAATAAAACTGTAAACCCTCGGGGTTTAAGTATTGTGGGGCTAAAAAGTTTACACTTAAAAATAAAAGAGCTGCACTTACAAACCAGTGCGAAATAGTTTTTTTAAGCTCTTTGTAAATAGAAAGACCACGCCATGATATGTAAAGTTTATCGAGCTCACTAGTAAAATGAAACAGGAAGACTGCAAGTAAAGAGGCTGTTGTGTGCTGAAGTAACCAGGGGATTTCTTGTAAAGCTACTGCTACCCATAAACAGCCAACAATAATAGTAATATCGAGGATTCTTTGCACGAATGCTATTACTGTTGAATTACTTTGCAAAATACCTTTATGCATTTATGTTTACTTCTCATTTTTATTATTACAAGGGAAGGTTACCATCATTAAAGTAGTGCTTGTTCGTTATGGTAGCCTTTAAAGTATAATCTAACAGTTGGTTATTGCCATTTTTACAACGTTTATTTTTACTAAACAAAATGGATAGCAGCAAGTATCTTGCTGCTTGTTCGAATAACTATGATGCTTGTACTAAAACCAGTGCTTTATTTACAAGCTTTATCGCTTTTTCGCTGGACTCAGCCTCAGCATAGCACCTTAATTCTGGTGCATTGCCTGATGGCCTTAGATGCACTATATCACCAGATGCAAGTGAAATACGTAAACCATCAGTTAAGTCTAATTCGTAGCTTTCATCATAGCCTAGTTCCAACAAAAAGCTTTGCGCATTTTGCTGTAACGCAGCAATAATTTGTAAACTTTTCTCTCTTGCAAAGTCCTTAATGCGGTCACTGGCAGTAAACCGTTGTGGTAACTTGGCTAGTAACTCAGATACATGCTTAGGTTGCGCTAACAAAATTAACGCAGGTAGTAACGCATCTCTTGTTGGTAGAGCTTTTAGTAACTTACCATTGAATGTTATATCTGAACCTAGTAAGTAACCACCATTCGCTTCAAAGCCTGCTACTGATATGTATTGCTCAGCTAACTCTGCAAATTCAGCAATAACATATGGCGAGCCAATTTTAGTACGTTTAACTTGTTTAAAGTTTAATGATTTTTCAATTGCTGTATTACAACTTACAGGGGTTGCAAGGGCTTCGATATTTAATAACTGACTACAGAGCAATCCAAGTAAATCACCACGTAACCAATTACCATTTTCATCTGCAATTAATGGTCGATCACCATCACCATCTGTTGAAAATATCGCATCAAAGCTATATTCGCTAGACCAGTCAAGTGCTTTTTGCTTATCCTCTTCAGATACAGCTTCGGTATCGATTGGTACAAATTCATCACTTCGACCTAGGCTGATAACCTCTGCACCTAATTGCTCAAATAGTGCCTTGTAGATATCACGCCCTGCACTTGAGTGCTCATAAATACCGATCTTTTTACCTTTAAGGGTATCAGCATTAAAAAGCGAGGTGTAACGCTGTGTGTAAGATTCACAGGCAGAAACATCTAATAGCAATTCATTTAGATGTTCTGGTAACGCTGTGAATATAGCATTGCTAGTTAGAATAGCCTGCTCATCAGCTTTTGTGATCTCACCATCAGGGCGATAGAATTTTAAACCGTTACGATCGAATGGAATATGGCTGCCTGTAACCATGATGCAAGGCATATTATCTTGCATTGCTTTGTATGCTAGAGCTGGAGTGGGAATTACACCATAATACACAACATTCAATTTATGTTGTTTTAACGCCTCTGCACATGCCTGGGCAATCACATAACTACTTGGACGGTTGTCTATAGCAATTGCAACTGTATCAAATGAAAATTCATTTTCTATCGCTGATATAAAAGCTAGAGCAAATGCCGCATTTACATCAGGGGTAAAATCATTTACTAGACCTCGTGCACCACTTGTGCCGAACTCTATACCACTCATTGCAATAACTTCAGAGCAAACTAACTGGCTATCCATAAAAAACCTATTTATTTAATTATTCTAAAAGCATACAGCTAGCACAAAACAAACTGCACTAGCTGCTATTCTAACACCTGACATCTAACTTCTAATATCTGTCTATGCGTTTATTTCACTCGACCATATCGGTCTTCAAAACGCACTATATCGTCTTCACCTAAGTATGACCCCGATTGCACTTCGATTAACTCTAAGTCAACTTTACCTGGGTTTTCTAACGCATGAACCGCTGTAATTGGAATATAAACAGACTCATTCTCTGTTACATATTGCTCTGTATCATCAATTTGAACTTTTGCAGTACCCGATACCACAATCCAATGCTCTGCGCGGTGGTGGTGCATTTGTACCGACAACTTAGCACCTGGTTTTACGGTTATACGTTTTACTTGGAAGCGCTCACCGTTATCGACTGAGTCATATTTACCCCATGGGCGATACACTTCACGATGGAACGTAACTTCAGAACGTTCTTCTGCTTTTAGCTGATTTACAATCGCTTTAACTTCTTGTGATTTATCTTTATGGGCAACTAAAATAGCGTCTTTAGTGTTTACAATCACTAGGTTTTCAACACCCACTGTTGCGACGAGTTTGTCTTCACCAAATACAAGTGTATTTTTTGTATCTACTGCTTTTACATCACCTTTAAAGGCATTGCCATTTTCATCTTGTGAAGACACTTCCCAAAGGGCAGCAAAACCACCTACGTCGCTCCAGCCTGCATCCATAGGCACAACAACAGCATCTTTCGTGTGTTCCATTACTGCATAGTCAATCGACTCATCAGGGCAGGCTTCAAAAGCAGCTTTATCTACGCGAATAAATTCCATATCGTTGTTTTGTACTGCAATGGCTTTTTCGCAAGCTGCATAGATATCTGGGCGAAATGCTTTTAACTGGTCTAAATAGCGGCTTGCTTTAAATAAAAACATACCACTATTCCAATAGTAATCACCGCTTTCAATATACTGCCTTGCTGTATCTAAGTTCGGCTTTTCAACAAAACTGTTAACAACATAGCCATGCTCTACAGCTTCACCACGTTTTATATAGCCATAACCTGTTTCAGGGCTGTTACCTACAATGCCAAATGTAACTAGTTTATCTTGCTTTGCTAACTCTGCAGCTTTATTTACACTTGCCTGAAAAGCAGCTGAGTCTTCAATTACATGGTCTGCAGCAAGAACAAGTAATAATGGGTCTTGCTCATTTTCAATGGCTTTAAAAGCAGCCAAAGCAATAGCCGGTGCTGTATTACGACCAACTGGCTCTAAAAAAATACCGCCATGCTCTGCACCTAATTGGCGCACTTGTTCTGCTGCAATAAAACGGTGCTCTTCATTACAAATTAGCATTGCAGGTGAGTGCACTAACCCCGTTAATCGAGTTAGCGTGTCTTGAAGCATGGTATGCTCACCATGTAGTTTTAAAAACTGTTTTGGATAGTTGCCACGTGATAATGGCCATAAGCGTGTGCCTGAACCACCCGCCATGATTACTGGTAAAATCATAAAAATTCCCTGTGTTTATATTTTTAATGCTTCAAAATACCATTTAGTATGCTTATGCACTGCAGGCGATTGAAGTAGCTCATCAAAACTAAGCCATTTATAAGCGCCATGCTGTTCATTTAATGGTAGTGTATCAAGCATTTGTTTTGTAAGCTTTAATACATAAGCAATCGCGACATAATGTGTTTTTATTTTATCGTTAAATACACAATCATCATAAAAATGGTCATAAGGGCCGAGTAGCTCGGCAGTTGATAATCCAAGTTCAATTCCTAATTCATTTAGTGTTAGCCTTTTAAAAGCATTAGCCAGTGACTCACTTTTTAAAATGCGACCACCAGGAACAAACCAAAAACCCTCAGCAGGGCGGTTTAACCTTTGCCCAAGTAATGCTTCATTATTTTCGTTAAGTACAACAAGGTCTATAGATACCAAAGGGGTACTGTCGATGACTGTTTCAAACGTTTTTTGCTCTAAAAACATACTATTTTCTAAAGTTGTCTTGGTTGGCTAAGAACCACTCATACGTCTGTGCTAAACCATCTTCAAGGCTGATTTTATATTGCCAACCCAAAGACTTTAATCTAGAAACATCCATAAGCTTACGTGGCGCACCATCTGGTTTTGAAGTATCAAACTCAATTTCGCCTTTAAAACCAATTACTTTAGCTACAGTTTCTACTAACTCACGAATTGTACAATCGACACCTGTACCAACATTAATATGGCTAAGCATCTCTTGTGTATTTGAGTTATAAACATCATCACTAAGGTTCATAACATGTATCGAAGCTGCAGCCATATCATCAACGTGTAAAAATTCACGCATAGGTTTACCTGAGCCCCAAGCAATAACCTTGTCATCACCAGCTAATTTAGCCTCATGGAAGCGTCTTAATAATGCAGGTATTACATGAGAGTTTTCTGGATGAAAGTTATCATTTTCACCATATAAATTTGTTGGCATCACTGAGCGATAATTTCGCCCATATTGTCGGTTATATGATTCACACATTTTAATGCCGGAAATTTTAGCAATTGCATATGGTTCATTAGTAGGCTCTAACGTACCTGTTAATAAGGCACTTTCTTCCATTGGTTGTTCAGCTAATTTAGGGTAAATACATGAAGACCCCAAAAACAGCAAGTCATTTACCCCAGCTAAATGAGCACTATGAATTATATTATTTTGAATCATCAAGTTCTCATATATAAACTCTGCAGGGTAAGTATTATTAGCAATAATCCCCCCAACCTTAGCCGCAGCTAAATACACTTGATCAATATCATTCGATTCAAAAAAATTAGCAACAGCACTTTGGTCCAATAGGTTTAACTCTGAGCGAGAGCGAGTGATAACTGTCACTTCAGGTTGCTTTTGTAACTGTCTAACAATAGCACTGCCAACCATTCCGTTATGGCCAGCGACAAAAATAGTTTTAGCTTGCATTGTTCTTTCCATAATAAAACCCAGCTTTACGCTGGGTTAATAAGTTTATAACTAAAAGGCCTATAGTTACTCTACAGAAACACTAATGTCATAACCGTGCGACTTTAAAATTGCATGCTGTTTAGCTTTAGCTAGATCACTTTGCACCATTTCAGCACACATTTCTTCTACAGTAATTTCTGGTTCCCAACCTAGCTTTTGTTTCGCTTTTGTTGGGTCGCCAAGTAGCGTTTCTACCTCAGCAGGGCGGAAGTAACGAGGATCAACGCGAACAATTACATCACCTACACTTAGCGCCTCAGCATTATCGCCTTCAATAGCAGCAACAGTAGCAATTTCGTCAACACCCTCACCACTAAACTCTAAGGTAATACCGAGCTCTTTAGCAGAAAGTGTTACAAACTCACGTACTGAAATTTGCTTACCGGTTGCAATCACAAAATCTTCAGGTGTATCTTGTTGAAGCATCATCCACTGCATACGCACATAGTCTTTAGCATGACCCCAGTCACGTAGTGCATCCATATTACCTAGGTATAAGCATTTTTCTAAACCTTGCGAAATATTAGCTAAACCACGGGTAATTTTACGTGTAACGAATGTTTCACCACGACGCGGTGACTCATGGTTAAATAAAATACCATTACAAGCATACATACCATATGATTCACGATAGTTAACTGCTATCCAGTAAGCGTACATTTTAGCTACAGCATAAGGTGAGCGTGGGTGAAATGGTGTTGTTTCTTTTTGCGGGATCTCTTGTACTTCGCCATAAAGCTCTGAAGTCGATGCTTGATAAAACTTAGTTTTCTTTTCTAAACCTAAAAAGCGAATTGCTTCTAAAAGACGTAACGTACCAATAGCATCAACATCAGCGGTATATTCAGGGGCTTCGAACGATACAGCAACGTGGCTTTGCGCACCTAAGTTATAAACTTCATCTGGCTGAACCTCTTTCAAAATACGGGTCAGGTTTGATGTATCAGTTAAATCACCATAGTGCAAAAAGAACTTAGGGTTATCTTCGTGGATATCTTGATAGATGTGATCTACACGCTCTGTATTAAAGCTCGATGCACGACGTTTAATACCATGGACTTCGTAGCCTTTTTCAAGCAAGAATTCTGCTAAATATGATCCATCTTGCCCTGTAATTCCCGTTATTAAAGCTTTTTTAATTTCCATTAATTTAATACTCTCTAAATATTTTCTATTTCTGAAAGATATCGCTTCATAAGCATAGACTCATTTAAGTTTGCTTCTGCATATTTCCACGCACTTTCTACAATTTTTGCATATGTATCCGAAGAATTCATAAGAAGTGAGTAAAATTTTGCATAATCTTTGTAAGAATCACACAAAAACACATTCTCATGACTTACTAGATCAAGACCTTCAATCCCCAGTTCATTCGTCAAAATTGGAACACCAATTTCTAATGCATCTACAATCTTTGTTTTCACTCCACTACCAAAAAGAATTGGACTCAATAATACATCCCCAAATAGAATGTGCTCTTCTAAAGAAGATACAAACCCAAGAAGCAGAATGTTATTTTTATGTTTTGAAGAATCCACTAAATTAACTACCCGTCTATCATACTTACCAATAACTTTCAGCTTTACTTCAGGCATAGTAGGTAAAATTTTATGAATAATGTAACTTAGACTTGCTAAATTTTGCTCCATTAAAAGGTTGCCAACAAATACTAAATCATTACTTTTATATTTACCATTACAACTCACCGTACCCAAACCATTAACAGAAGGGGGCACAGGAATTACTTCAGCCTCTCCCAAAAGCTTTAAGCGTTCCGCCTCTTTGGGGCTTGTCAAAGTGACAATGTCAAAATATTTTAAAGCGCGAGCTTCATACTTAGCCATCCTTTTTGACTCTATAGATAGAATAAAAGCAGATAATTTACTTAAAAGCATTTTTATAAACTTGGAGTTAATATGGTCATCAAATTGCCCTAAGAATGACTCTACTTTTGCTTCCCTCATTCTTTCATATCTTAATGATAAAAGATCATCCATTTCTAAAACTAAACCATTGCCTAGCTTAAGAGTTTTTTCCGAAACAGCTGATGTGGTTTTCAACATATCAAAAATAATTGCTTTATAATTATTATTAAAAGATTTATCGATAAGAGTCTTTGCGGCGCTACTCTTATAAAAGCTAAATTGAAATGGTTCAGAAGACAAAACGGACTTGAACATTGCAAGTAAATAATTACTAATAGGAATATGTGATATATTTAGAATTCCATATTCTTTTATAAGCCTCTGTTCAAGGTTATTATCTTTGATTTTAGAGAAATAATAAACATCAATATCATAACTGCTACCCTTCAACATCCTTAAAGTCTGGTGTATCATTCTTTCTCGTCCACCTGAGTTTGGATATGGCATTCGACTCATGACATAAAGAATTTTAGCTTTCAAATTTTAATTCCTCAATAAAAGATAATCTTGAAAATAAACAATGCGTGTCTTCCGAGACCTCCGGAATTATACCATCCACAAAATTACAAATTGCTGAAGCCCATTCATCCGCAGAGTCAGCAAAAACAACAGATGACAAAGCTTCTTCAGGGAAAGCATTTTTAACAAAACTAGAAGATAATACTGGTTTATTATTATATAAATATTCACACATTTTTATATTAATACCCGAGCCATTGAAAACTGGATTAATCATAATATCATTATTGAGCCAAACCTCTGATAAGCTTTCAACAAAACCATGACCATTCACGACACCACTCGTCACATCGAGCTTATCAGTTTTTGGCCCATAAAAGTTAAATTCAACTTTTGATTTGTATTGATTATTTATTATCGGGATTACATTATTTAAAAACCAATTAACTCCCTCTGCGTTAGGCCACCAATTCATGTTTACTATACATCCAATTCGAATATATTTTGACTTAGATATAGGCGCCTTACTTCTTTCATAGTCAAACAGAGGAAGTTGTAAAAATACATTTTTGTTGTACTTAGTAAAAATATTTTGGTCCTGTTTAGATAGAGCAATTACGAAATCAGAGGTTGCTAATGCATTCGCCTCAAAGTCTAAATACTTCTTAATATCAAAGTATAAAAAGAACCGTAACACTCTTGATAACCCACTTTTATAAAGCTTAGATTCAAAGTTATGATTAACTAAAAAAACCTTTAACTCTGGATTTATCTTTTTTGCTTCAATCGCAAACCAATATAAATCAAGATGATCTATAAAAAGAGCTTTAGAAAGTAGTATTTTTTCAACTTCATTTTTACTAATCTTCCTTTTAAAGTAGCAAACCTTAGCTGGGTAGTAACTAAATAAAGATGAAACTACGGACCATAGCTTTTTAATTTTACAAATCAAATTAGAAGATTGTTCATGTTGAAAGTACCCAACATCAATTTCAAATTCAGCTTTAAGAAAAGATATCAAATTACGAGTGTAAACATCACCACCATTATGAAATAAAAACTTTTTGTGTGTTGTAAAGAAATAAAACAATTTCAAGCCCTTCTTATATTCACGAAAGAAGATATTAAATTAAAAAACAAATACTGAATAAAATACATCAAAAGGAATGCATAAAAGACAGAAATCAAACCTTCATAACCAAATCTTATGGCAGTACTTGAAAACAATGCTAGATAGATTATTAACAATTTTAAATTACCAACTTTCCTAAACAATTTTAGAAAAAAAGCTAGTGTAACACCAAAAAGGAGCGCAGTTAAAATTACCCCTAAATATCCAAAGTCTGCATAACCAGAAATAGGCATTGTATATGTTAAGGTCGACCCTTCTTGATAAAAATTTAGATCTATGGCGTCCCCAAATATATTTTCTGTTAAATATGCTTCTTTGTCAGCTCTTGGTTTTTGAAAAGGTAGAATTGCAGATGGCACAATAGATAAAGGGCTAATAGAAGCAAAAAGGAATTTAAAGTAAGTAAAATCCAAATCAAAATTAATTTTATCGATTAGTATAAGAGCATTTTCAAACTGAGCAAAATTAAGCATAATCTTATTAATTTCTAATGATGCACTGGCTATACTCATACCTTGTCTAATAAAATTTAGGATAACAAGTAATGGCAACATAACAATTGCACTTACAGAAATATATATTATTTTTTTAAAGCTAAGTTTTTTTATATCTCCGTAAAAATAAAAAGTTATAGAAAGCATTAATAATAAAAACCATGTTCTTGTGGCTGGTGTACTGAAGTAAAAATGAAAAAAAGATAAGATCAAAGTAAATAACAATACCTTATTGAAAGATATTTCATCATTTAACTTTCTCATAATCAAAACTAGCAAGCCATATACAAGGCCAGAAGTCATAAAAATCAAAAAATATTTACCATTTGCAAGCGCCATCATTTCAGCAAAAGCATTAGAACTAGTGAACAAATAAAGCAAGGAACCAGTTCTAGCAACCCCAATAAAATAGGATATTAGAAACCAACCTAATATTAAGAAGAATAAATTAACATTTAATTTAAGTGGTGACTCTAAAAAAAGCTTGAATAAATTGGTTACCTTGCCACCAAATGTACATTTTTGAAAAAAAGAAAAAGCTAGACTATAAAAAAATATAAAAAGAGAGCCTGAAAATAAATAGGCTTCAACTACATTATCTGAATATGAATTTCCATACATTGAAAACCCAGTGATTGAATAAGATAATGGCACAATAAAAAAATAAATTAATAAAAAAACATTCGGCAGTATGAAAGCCACATTTCTTACAAACCTAAGAAATAAAAATGTAGATGAAATTATTAGAAATAAATTAATCACTAAAAGAATGGATGTCATATTAATTAGCAAACCAGTATTTATAGTTAATTTCATAATTTAGTGAGTCAGCAGCTCTCATTCTTAATAGCTTAGCAGGGACCCCACCGTAAACACCTAGCTCAATTAAATCTTTTGTTACCACACTCCCTGGAAGTATTACTGCACCATTACCCACTTTAACCCCAGGCATTATAAGCACATTGGAAAAAACCACCGAGTTATCACCTATTTCAACAGGCGCTTTAACGAAAGAAAAGTCATTACTGTTATAATCATGGCCAGCTGTATAGATTTTGACATCATGAGCTATAGATACATTATCTCCGATTTTAATAGAATCCCTGTTATCTAAATAGCACCCAAAATTTATACAAGAATTTATCCCGACTGTTACTTCACGAAAACCGAAAAATCTGACTCGACCATTAATAGTAGCTGAACTCGATAACTTTACATTCAAAAAACGTAAGAGTTTATTTTTAATACAGTGGAAGAACATGAGATTAATAATAAAATTTAAAAAACGCAATACTAGAAAATATATTTGATTTTTCATATTAGCCTACTATTAAATCCCTAACTTTTAGATAAAACTTAGTTGGTAACTTTAGAAAGCCCATCGATTTTCCGAAATATAGAAACTCAGAAAAAGCTTTATTTTGATTTAAGTCAGATACGCCACCTTCTCTCATGTAGTTGGTATGGTTTAATTTTAAGAACTTAATATTTTTCATCCTTGCTCTCATCAGCCATTCAGTATCAATCGCAATTCTGACAGATGTATTAAACTCACCAACCATAGAATACACTTCTTTAGAAGCTACCAAGCTTGTGTGCATAAATCTAAACCCCAAAAAACCTACGAATGGTTCTATATACTTTTTACATACTAACTTTGTTTTTTCCTCACCCTTTACCATTTGAGTATTCCCATAAAACAAAGCTTTTCTTTTTTCTTTAACTGGCAACTGAGCGCTTATTGATTCTAGGTAATTGGGTGGCCAATAATCATCACTATTTAATATCACCACAAAATCGCCTTCCGCCTTTGCTAAGCCTTTATTCCAAGCCTCAGATATCCCAGAATCTTTCTCACTTATGAAGTATGTAAATCTCGATTTATATTTATCCAATAATTCGAATGTTCCATCATTCGAACCACCATCTATTACAATCAATTCATAAGATTTAAAACTTTGAGAAAAAACAGATTTTAAGGCATCTTCAATATTAACAACATCATTATAAACGGAAATAACAACACTAAATTTCAAACTTTCTTTCATAATCTAATTTCCCCTGGTAAAAAGCTTCAGCATTAGAAAACATCCGCTCCATTTCTACTGGTATTTTTTTTTCGTCTAACGGCACTGTTACTATTGATGATTTGTTACTATATAAATAGTTCTTTATATCACCTAGAAATTTTATTTTTTTGAGTTTCCTTCTTAAATTGTGCGAGATATAACTATCATAGAACTTCGCAAAAAAACCTTTTTTAACCACCTTGACTTGAACTTTATTATTGTTTACGACTTTGTTGTTTGTATGTTCTAATTCACTTTTTAATATTTTTACATTAAGCACTTCTTTTTCCAAATATAACTTTGAAACAGGATAAGATATAAGTGTTTCGAAAGTAACAAAATTGACACTTTGAAATATTGTATTTAAATACCGTTCTAATTCACAATAATCATATGCTTTGGCATCATTGGAATTTAAATACCTATTAAAACTTTTTAAAGCATCAGGAAGCCCAACAGTCTTAAACTCACAATACTGTGAAAATAGGCAATCCAGTGGCGAACGAATAAAAACTATAACTTCATGTTCAAAATTAGATAATAATTTAGCTAATTTTCTTAATTTCATCTGCCATGGACACGATTTCACGCCATAAAAGCCTGAATAATCACTTAAAAACCATTCATCGGAAATAAGAATTGACTTAGTTTCGAGTAAATCAGCTAACTTAGCATTTATTCTTTCGTAATTTCTTTCATCACTATTACTATTAAAACAATATTCACAGATTTCTTGATATAAAGATGCACTTTCAGAGACTCCTTTCCAATTTCGCCCCAAAAACTCTACATTTTCAAGGTTTGGGAAAATACTCTTTTGATATGACGTTGTTGCTGTTTTATGAAAACCTATATGGATAGTTATCTTATTTTTTTCTCTGTTCATGATACACCTTTACACCCCCACTCAGGATAATACTCTCGAATATATTTATTTAAAGCAACTTCAGCTTCAGTATAAGTACGAGGTTCTCTTGTCAAACTTAGAGTTTCGGCGGTTGTATTTGTGATCATACCCGCACCAACCGTTACATTAGTTAAACGGTCAATAATTATGAATGAGCCAGTACCTACGACTTGTTTATATTGGTCTATAACGACTGGGGCAGATGTTTCGATAGTACAATTTGCAATTTCGTTTAATTGTAATTCGATGGCATTAATTTGCTCTAGGGTGTTTACATCGATACGGTGGTTAATATTGCTAATTTTACCAAAAGTGTTTTTAGTACCAATTTTTAGCTCGTACTCTTTACCTGGCTGCATTGCTGCATCGGCCATCCACACAATCGTTGCAGCAAAGTTTGAGCTCGTAGTTGGTAGTAGCTTTTGATCTGTGCTTGACTTAACAATGACATCACCACGAGAGATATCAATTTCGTCTTTTAAAGTAAGTGTAATTGCTTGACCGGCAAAGGCACTTACTAAATCGCCATCAGCAGTAACAATACGCTCTACTGATGATGTTTTGCCCGATGGGAATGCTGTAATTTGGTCACCTACATTAATAATGCCACTGGCAATGGTGCCGCAAAAGCCGCGGAAATCTAAATTGGGGCGGTTAACATATTGTACAGGTAGGCGGAAAGTATCTAAGTTTTTATCGTCACTAATGGTTACTGTATCAAGCAACTGCATTAATGTTGCACCTGGGTACCAGCCTAGGTTGTTACCTTTATCAACAACATTATCGCCTTTAAGTGCCGAGATTGGCACAAAGCGCACATCAGGAATATCTAATTGCTCTGCAAAAGCTTTGTAATCTGCTTTAATTTGGCGGTAAACATCTTGGCTGTAATCAACTAAGTCCATTTTATTAATGGCTACAATTACGTGTTTAAGACCAAGTAGTGATGCAATATAGCTATGACGCTTAGTTTGTGTTTGCACACCTTTACGGGCATCAATCATCACAATGGCTAGGTCGCAGTTAGATGCACCAGTTGCCATATTACGCGTGTATTGCTCGTGCCCTGGGCAGTCAGCAATAATAAACTTGCGCTTTTCTGTTGCAAAATAACGGTAAGCTACGTCAATGGTAATACCTTGCTCACGTTCTGACTGAAGGCCATCGACCAATAACGCTAAATCGAACTCTTCGTCTGTGGTATTGAATTTTTTTGAGTCGTTTTTGATTGCCGCCATGTGATCTTCAAAAATTAATTTTGAGTCATGTAATAAACGGCCAATTAATGTTGATTTACCGTCATCAACATTACCACAAGTTAAAAAGCGCAGTAGATCTTTGTTTTCGTGTTGTTTTAAGTAACCTTCGATATCTGTTTCAAGAAGGTTTGGGGTAATTTGTTCAGTCATTTTCCATCCTTACTTAAGCTATAAGCTATAAGCTATAAGCTTGAAGTCTAAATACTTTCTATAGAGTTTTTCAGGCCACAAAGCATTGCCTGTAACTCTTTTGTTTCTGCAACCCATATAGACCCTATATCGTTAGATAAATATCCTATCTCTATTGCGATATAAATTTGAGTCCGAGCTTCTGAAAGCGATGAGCGAGCAATATCTAAAAATCGACGTTTTTCTTTATTACTATCTCTACTCATCCCCTCCGCGATATTACTAGGTACTGATAAGCCAGCTCTAGTCAGCTGATCTCGAAAGCCGTAATCCCGCAATTCAGTTGTTCCTTTATAAATATTCGAAGACAACCTTGCCGAACGCTTCCAAACTTCTAAATTTTCAAAATTCATAACAATTCCTTGTTGTATCTATTTAGTAAAGTCTTTAATCCACTTAAGACTTACAGCTTAGAGCTTACGGCTTTTTAAAAGTAACCTTCCATTTTCTTTTTCTCCATTGAGCCTGATGAATCGTGGTCGATTACACGGCCTTGGCGCTCTGATGTTTTGGTTAGTAACATTTCTTGAATGATTTCTGGTAGCGTTGTGGCGTTAGATTCAACTGCACCGGTTAATGGGTAACAGCCAAGGGTTCTAAAGCGTACCATTTTCTTCATTGGTACTTCGCCTTCTTCAAGTGGCATACGTTCGTCATCAACCATAATTAATGTACCGTCACGCTCTACTACTGGGCGCTCTGCTGCTAGGTAGAGTGGTACAATATCGATGTTTTCTAGGTAGATGTATTGCCAAATATCTAGCTCGGTCCAGTTACTCAGTGGGAAAACGCGAATACTTTCACCTTTATTCACCTTACCGTTAAAGGTATTCCATAATTCTGGGCGCTGGTTTTTAGGGTCCCAACGGTGGTTTTTATCGCGGAATGAATAAACACGCTCTTTAGCACGTGATTTTTCTTCGTCGCGGCGTGCACCTCCAAATGCCGCATCAAACTGGTATTTGTCTAACGCTTGTTTTAACCCTTGGGTTTTCATGATGTCGGTATGCTTTGCACTACCATGGGTAAATGGGCCAACGCCTGCATCTACACCTTCTTGGTTAATATGCACTAACAAGTCAAAACCTAGCTTTTCGGCCATTTTGTCGCGAAACTCGATCATTTCTTTAAATTTCCATGTTGTATCAACATGCATTAAAGGGAACGGTGGTTTAGCTGGGTAAAACGCTTTCATTGTTAAGTGTAGCATTACCGCAGAGTCTTTGCCGACAGAGTAAAGCATTACTGGGTTATCGAATTCGGCAGCAACTTCACGAATAATGTGAATAGATTCAGCTTCGAGTTGCTTTAGGTGAGTCATGCGGGCTTGGGAGATTTCCATTTTTACTCCATGAAAGTATGCTAGGTTTCGAAAGAAAGAAGCCGTAGGAGAAGTCAGAAGTTAGATATCAGAGGTTAGACGAGAGATATCAAGTGAAAGATATCAGATGTTAGATATCAGAGGTTAGATATCAGGTGTCTGTTTTCGGATATCGGTGCTTTGATTTCAGAAGTTAACTTCGATCACCGAGATTATTTAATAATTTTTTATTTAACTCTATTATTCTAGGTTCTAGGTTCTAGGTTCTAGGTTCTAGGTTCTAGGTTCTAGGTTCTAGGTTCTAGGTTCTTCAACACGCTTTTTCCTGGTGACAATTAAGTCCAGCAGAACCTAGAACGTCTTTAATTACTTATCAGATTTATATTCGTAGTTGTAGTAACCATAGTAACCGTATGCATTGCTTGCTTTACGTACAACACCGTTAAATACTACCCCTTTTACGTCTATGCCATTTTGTTCAAAACGGTTACGAGTAAGTTCAATTTCACGTAAATGGTTCTGCCCAAAGCGTGTTACTAATAACGTACTACCTGCATGAGCGCTTACAATTGCAGGGTCGGTAACCGCTAAAATAGGTGGCGTATCAACAATAACAATGTCGTATTTGTCACTTACCTCTGCAACCATCTTGCTAAAATTACTATGCATTAATAATTCAGATGGATTTGGTGGTATTTGACCGCGGGTAATTACATCTAACCCTTCAACTTGTGACTTTTTAGTCACTTGCTCAAGATTTAAACGGCCCGATAGTAAATCACTTAAGCCGTCGTCCCACTTCATACCGAACTGAGTTTGTAAATAACCCTTACGCATATCGGCATCGATAATCAGGACCTTTTTACCGCTTTGTGCCAATACTGTTGCAAGGTTTACCGAGATAAACGATTTACCCACACCTGGGCTTGGGCCAGATATAGCAATAATGTTGTTTTTAGCCTCCATCATTGCAAAGTGTAAACTTGTTCGAAGGCTACGAAGAGCTTCTACCGATAAATCTGCTGGGTTATCTACTGCAAGTATTGACTTAGGCTTATCTTTAACTTTGCGTGCACGGTTAAAACCCGTTAGCTTATCTTGAAAGTCTGAATACGGTACCGATGCATAAACAGGTAAACCTATACTCTCTATCTCAGTCGGGTCTTCAACACCACGATGAATTGCTTTTTGAATTAGCACTATGGCCACAGCTAAAAAGCCACCAAGCAAGGTTGCTACAACAGCTATGAGTGCTTTTTTCGGCTTAACAGGCTCTGTTGTGTCTACCGCTGCTGCATCGACCACACGCACATTACCAATGGTACCGGCACGAACAATATCTAGCTCTTGCGTTTTACCAAGTAACAAGGTGTAAATTTGGTTACTTACTTCTACATCGCGCTTTAAACGTAATAGCTCTTGTTGTGTTTCTGGTAAGTTACCAACTTCACCAACTAGTTTTTGCTTTTGTTTTTCAACCGCTTCTATTTGCTCAAGCACACCTTGGTAAGTTGGGTGGCTTTCTTTAAATTTACGACTTAGCTCTAAACGTTTTAGTTCTAGCTCTTGTAATTTAGTTTCAAGCTCAACTACTTGTTCAAGTACGCCTTGTGTTTCTAAACTTATGTTGATTGATTGACGTTTAATTTGGTAATCGTTAAAACGCTCTTCTGCATATTCAAGTTGCTTCTTAACTTCTGGTAATTGTACTTCTAAAAACTCTAGAGACTTTTGCGCTTCGGCACTGTTGCGCTCTACATTACGGCGTACATAAATTTGCGCTACTTTATCAAGTATCTTTTCAGCGTGTATAGGGCCTTTATGCTCATAAGACATAGCAATTATGCCAGAATCTTTACCTTTTTCGCTAGCACCTATCTCTTGCTGTAGTTCAACAATAGTTCTGTAGCGATTTTTCTTAGCTAATGTAAAAACAGTTCCAGGGCGCGCATTTAAATCGCGTACAGTTAACTCATAAAAGCCAGCACTTTCATCTTTACCTACCGCACCTTTTAATACGGGCTCGCCATTTGGATTAAAAAGCTCAAAGGTATTACCTTCTCCAACAACTAACTCAAACTCTTCGCCTTCAAATGCCTTGGGTACGTTAAATCTAAATACATTAATACTTTCGCCGCCCCAAGCATAACTGCTTAAGCCCAAAAATGACTCAGCTATGTCACCTTTAGATTCAGCAGCAAAACTACGATATAGCTTACCGCCAATAACAGGGAATAATTTAGGCTCTGCAATTATATCAAGCTTTAGTGCATCGACTGCTTCGCCAATCACAGAGCGTGACTTTAACAGCTCGATTTCGGTTACAGCGGCACTGCTACTTTCGAACATACCTGCCATATCATCAAGGCCAGGTACAGACGGGCTGTTTTCTTCAACTTGTACAAGTGCTGTTGCTTTATAAATTGGCGTACTTAATACCGCGACCGCCACACCAATAATGGCAAATACAGCGGTTACGAAAATGATGAACCATTTACGGTCGAGTAATGCACCTAGTAATGCGAGTAAGTCTATTTCTTGCGATTGCGATTCTTGACTTTTATTTTGATTTTTACTTGCTGCTAATGCAGTGGGCTGAGCATTCATCTACTACCCTTTCCTTATAAATACTTTTGCCAAGCGCTACAAGCGCTATCGATTAATGCGTAAACGTGCTCAAAAGCCTCTTGGCTTTGACGGTATGGGTCGGGTATTTCTTTATCACCAACCCATTTACCTAGCAAAAATGTTTTACCACGCGCTTGCGGGTAGCGAGAGCACAAGTCGTTAATATGACGCTGTTCCATCACTAAAATAACGCTGTGCTGCGCAACAAGGGCTGAGGTTATTTGCTTGCCCTGATGCTCGCTCATATCAATACCATGTTGCATAGCAATTTGCTGTGCTTGTGCATCTGCGTGCTTGCCTTCAAGGGCCGTTAAGCCCGCTGAAGACACGCTAACATTTTTACCTTGAAGTTTACTTTTTAATACATATTCAGCGGTTGGGCTTCGGCAAATATTGCCTGCACACACAACCAGTACAGAATCAAACATAACATTTAACCTTTAGTTCGAAGTTGTAACGTCATTAATTGAGTCAACTGTACTTACCGAAGGTAGTAATAAGCTGATTACACGGTTCCAACGCGCTAGCGGTGCTGAAGTTACATACACAATATCGTGCGGCTGTAACTCAAACTGCTCTGCTAACACCAATGCCGCAACATTTTTTGCATGTAGTTGGTATACATCAGCAATGATGCCATCGGTTTCTAAGTTGCGTTTACGTAATACAAATACGCCATTTGCATCTGCTGTATTTTCGTTTAAACCACCTGCATCACTTAAAGCTTGCGCTAAATTTAAACCATAACGATTAACGCCCACTGTACCAGCGCTTTTTACATCGCCTAACACAAACACTTTTTGCATGTCGTTACGATTAACATGCACAATATCGCCATGCTTTAATAAACGGTTTTGCGAGATATCGCCATGGGCATAAAAGTCATCTAATTGGATCACTTCTGTTTTGTCGCCACGCGTAAATGTAACTGTGCGCCAATCAGCAGAGTCTGTTAACCCGCCGGCTTGGTTAAGTGCATCAATTAAGGTAAGCGGCACTTCGGTTACAGGGAGTACCCCTGGGTTGTTAACCTCACCTGTTACGTAGGCTTTTTGGCTTCTAAAGCCAACAATTTTAATATCTACTTGAGGGTCTTCGATTACGCGACTTAAGCGCTTAACAAGCTCTTTATGAACTTGTTGTACTGTTTTACCAGCTGCTTGAATATCTGGAGCGTAGGCAAAAGTAATAGTGCCGTCGGCTTGTACACGGAAGCCGTCGAACTCAGCAGTACGTTGTACTGCAGCAGGAATTGTTAATTCAGGATGATCCCATACGCCAATTGTGATTACATCGCCAACACCTAATTTGTATTGATAATCAGAGGTATCGATGCCATCAAGGCTTGATGGTAACGCTGGTTTCGTTTTACTTTGCTTTTGTTGATTAATGAGAGAAGAGTCGATGATTTGGATATTAACTTTATCGAGCTCCTTCTCAAGATTATCTATTTGTTCGCCCGATTCGATTCCTTCAAAATGGCTACCGGGGATGATTGTACAGCCAGTCATTGCTAGTAACGCAAATGACGTTACAATTGTTTTACAGCTAAGCGCCATTGTTATTTCCCAAATAATTATTCTTAAAACGTCCAGTTAAAATAAAACCACAACTGTTTATTTTTACGCTGCCTAATTAAAGCATGGCATTACAAGGTTCGCAAGACTGAGTGTTTAGTAAACGCTCACTTGTGACAGGTTTTTGCAAAATAGTTAATGAATACTTCTAGGTTCTAGGTTCTAGGTTCTAGGTTCTAGGTTCTAGGTTCTAGGTTCTAGGTTCT
>NZ_JAZDAR010000027.1:0-8857 GCF_036680945.1 Pseudoalteromonas sp. P80D2 | reverse complement strand
TCTGTTTGAGTGGTAATAATACCACCTAAATTAGTGTCCGGTTTCATTGAAGCACAACAAGCTTAGCTTCATACGAGTCAGTGATGATAAGTGCGCTGAATAAAATCTATCGCATTCATAAAAAGTCAAACTATGCTGGTAGCACCTAGCACCTAGCACCTAGCACCTAGCACCTAGCACCTAGCACCTAAAACCTAGAATCAATTCTTGCCACCCCAAATGACGCCCTACATAATTTTGATAGCTGATAGCTGATAGCTGATAGCTGATAGCTGATAGCTGATAGCTGATAGCTGATAGCTGATAGCTAATTTATAGTCTATTCTTTCATTTTACTGAGTAGTAATAATGTATTGGACTCGAGTTGCCCATGAAACTTAATGACGTACAGATGTTTGTTAATCCTATTTATCGGTTAATAGAAATTACACCTATCCCTGTCATTGTTTCCTCGCCTAGCGGTAAACTCGAATATGCAAACCCGGCACTAAAACAACTCTTAGGTTACGAAGGCGATGAGGTGTACGCAGATGATGTTGTTATAACTCATGCTGATGACAGAGAGTTAAATAAAGCTATTCGTGCCAAGCTTAATCAGTTTCCTGAGCAGCCATTACAAATCGAAAAGCGTTACATGCATAAGTTGGGTCATGCAATTTATTGTCAGCTAAATATTGTTGCCGAGATGGATAATGACGGTAATGTTGTGCGTTATATTTCGCAAATTATTGACTTAACAACAGTCAATAAAGAGGCGGCCGCGGATATTTTGCTGACCCATTTGGTTGATAAATCGAATGATGCCATCTTTGTTGCAAACCCTCAGTTTGGTCAAATCCTTAATTGTAATCAATTAGCTTATAGGTGCTTAGGTTATGAAAAGGAGGAGCTTTTAAAACTAACCATTCCGGACATTAACCCTGACTACGATACCAAGGCTAAATGGCAAGAAAGGGTGGCGCGTATAAAAGCTCAAGAAACCACTATTTTTGAGTCGTGCTTAAAACAAAAAGATGGTCAGGTTTTTCCTACAGAAGTGAGTGTGTGTCATATCGACCATCAAGGGAAAAGCTATCTTCTTGCGATTGTGCGTGACATTTCAGCTCGAAAAAATAAAGAGCAGGCTTTGATTGAGCTTGCGAATCTTGACCCGCTTACTCAATTACCGAACCGTCGTTATCTAGAGCAATTATTAAATGATGTATTTAGTGAAAATGGTGATGTGGCTGAAGGAATGGGCTTTATTTATATCGACTTAGATGATTTTAAACAAATCAACGATCAGCATGGTCATGCACTAGGCGATGAAGTTTTGGTATGGGTTGCAAAGCAACTTAAAGCTGCCGTCAGAAGTACCGATTATGTGATAAGAATGGGGGGAGATGAGTTTTTAGTGACTATTTCAGGCGTAACTAACACGACGATTCTGAATCGCTTGGCACATAAAATAGCGGATCAATTTTCAGCCCCTTTTAGTTGCAAAGGTAAGTCAATTGAAGTCACAGCAAGTATCGGTGTGACAGCGCATTTTCTCGGCGATGGTGTGTATGCAGCAAACCAGCTAATTGAAGAAGCGGATGCGGCTATGTACCAAGCTAAAAAGCAACCTGGAACAACCATCATTCATTTCAGCTAATGTTTTTAAAGCCTTAAGTTGCTCTGAAACTTGAAACTTTCCCCTCAAGCAGCCACTTCAACACAATTACGGCCGTTACTTTTCGCTTTATACAATGCTTTGTCGGCAATGGTGAGGGTCTCTTTCACGGTTGTTGAAGCATGAGCTACGCTATGTACACCAATACTCACGGTAAATTGCACGGTTTGTACTTCATCAATGGTGATGTAGGTTTCTTGGGCTTTTTGGCGAATTCGCTCGGCAACTTGCTTGGCATCAAGTAGGTTACAATTGAGTAGTAGCACAAATTCTTCTCCGCCGTAACGGCAGGCTATATCAGCAAGGCCTTGCTCTGAGGTGAGTATGTTGGCAAATGCGATAATAACTTTATCGCCAACATCGTGGCCGTATGTGTCGTTGATATTTTTGAAGTGGTCGAGATCAGCAATTAGGAGGGTTAACTCTTGCTGATTATTTGCCATAGCGGCAATCAATTCCTCACTTTTTCTGTCAAAGTAACGGCGGTTATACAGGCCTGTCATAGGATCTGTATCGACCAAGCGATTGAGCTCAGTTTGCTGTGCTTTAATTTTTTCGAGGCTCTTAATTCGATAAGAAAGAATAAACGCCATCATTAACGCTTCGAGCAAAATACCTATGCCTACACCGTGGCTATTTATCACGTTTGCGTCGCTGATCCCCTTGTAATAAAGCACTGCCAGCATATTGAAAATAACGAACATAGAGTGGCCGAGCAAAAAGTATTTTGCCAGTGTGTTACCTTTGCGCCACAGCGAAATAGATACTCCAAATGTTACCGTCATCATTAAAGCTGCCAAGCTACTGGCAGGTTTTAATGCCCCCACAATATCGAACAAGCTATAGATAAAGTCAGCAACCAGTAGGAACAAGATAATCGACAGCGCGATATGCTCTTTAGGGTAATGCTTTTTGGTTTCGAAAATGAGCATTACAAAAATTACTAAAAAGCTTGGCATGCTCAGTAAGTTAGAATTGAGCTGTAATAGCTCAGCACTAAAAATGCCAAAGAAGTTAGCAGCAACACCATAAGATAGCGCCACCCACACCGTGCCAGAGATAAGATATAGGGCGTAAACAATGTTCTCGATTTTACGTGCCGATAAATATAAGAAGAAGTTATAAATCATCAGCGCTAACATCATCCCGACAAGTAGCGCAATGTAATTACCATTCCCGACAAGGGCTCTCTTTGAATGCTCTTCATCAAAAATAGCTAATGCAAACCACTGATGAGAAAAGGTGACGCTTTTTACGTAAATTGTTTTTTGCTGGTTAGGAGCAATATAAAACGAAAACACGGCACTGCCACCAAACATGTTGGCTTTAGGCCCAGTTTTATCAAGTTGAATAACCGATTGGTTTATCAGTTGTGCTGATTGTGTTTCGTAAAAGCTGACTTCTTCTAAATGATAAGCATCTGGGTTATGCACAAATAAGCGTAGGGTATCGCTGTAGCTATTTTTTATAACTATTTTTGACCACGTCGTTTTAGCGTTGGTGCCTAAAGTAAGCTCGTTTTGACTGTTGATAAAATTTTGCTGCTGAACTTGTGAAAGAGGCATAGTGCCTGTGCTATCAATAAAATAGCTCATAGCAAATTGAGTGAGGTCAACGCTACGTTGTTCGATATTAACAATCGGGGAATTATCGGCACGGCTTTGGCTAGTTATGCTTAGGCATAATGAGTAGAAAATAAAAAGCAGTAAAAAGCGCGCAATCATCCCTAATGCCTGTGTCCAATAAATATAATGATAAAGTTTTATTTTTAACGTAAACCGCTGCCTTGTCGAGTAAATTATCAACGAAAATAAAAAAAGCCGCTAATTTAGCGGCTTTGTTGGTTGCGAAAATAAGAATTAACGTAGGTCGAAACGATCTAGCGTCATCACTTTAGTCCATGCTGCTACGAAGTCATCAACGAACTTTTGTTTAGCATCGTCAGAGGCATACACTTCAGCAATTGAACGTAGCTCTGAGTTTGAACCGAAGATTAAATCTACTGGTGTTGCTGTCCACTTAAGTTTGCCTGACTTACGGTCACGGCCTTCGTAAATACCTTCTCCAGAAGACTTAGACCACTTCGTTGACATATCTAATAGGTTAACGAAGAAATCGTTGCTTAATGTGCCAGGTTTTTTCGTGAATACACCGTGTTTAGTTTGGTTAGTATTCGCGTTAAGGGCACGCATACCACCTAGTAGTGCAGTCATTTCTGGTACTGATAAGCTTAGTAAATCAGCACGTTCAACTAACATTTCAGCCGGTGATTTCCATGCTGAGCTGTAGTAGTTACGGAACGCATCTGCTGTTGGCTCAAGTACTTCGAATGATTCAACGTCAGTCATTTCTAATGACGCGTCCATACGACCAGGCTTGAACGGTACTGCGATAGAGAAACCCGCGTCGCTTGCTGCTTTTTCGATTGCAGCCGCACCACCAAGAACAATCATATCTGCTAGTGAAATTTCTTTACCGCCAGATGCTTTTTTGTTGAACTTAGTTTGGATTTTCTCAAGTTTGCTTAGTACTTTAGCTACTTCTTTCGGGTTGTTTACCGGCCAATCTTTTTGCGGAGCAAAGCGAATACGTGCACCGTTTGCACCACCACGCATATCTGTGTCACGGTAGCTTGCTGCTGATGCCCAAGCAACGCGCACTAGTTCAGATACAGATAAGCCTGAATCTAAGATGCTCGCTTTAAGTGACGCGATATCTTTGCTATCAACTAGTTTGTGGTCAACCGCAGGGATATAGTCTTGCCAAATTAATACTTCTTCTGGCACTAAGTCACCTAGGTAACGAGCACGTGGGCCCATATCGCGGTGGTTTAGTTTGAACCATGCTTTAGCAAATGCCAGTTCGAACTCTTTCGGGTCGTTTAAGAAGCGCTCTGAGATCTTACGGAACTCAGGATCTGCTTTTAACGCGATATCAGTTGTGAACATGATAGGCGCATGACGCTTACCTTTAATGTGCGCATCTGGCACTAGGTTAGACGCTTGACCATTTTCTGGGATCCACTGAGTCGCACCCGCAGGGCTCTTAGTTTTAACCCATTCAAAGTTGAATAAGTTTTGTAGGTAGTTGATTGACCAACGTGTTGGTGTCACTGTCCATGCACCTTCAAGACCTGAAGTGATGGTATCTTCTGAGTGACCTTTACCACATTTGTTTTTCCAACCTAAACCTTGCTCTTCGATACCTGCTGCTGCTGGCTCTTTTTCTAAACACGTTGCTTTTTTCGCACCGTGTGCTTTACCAAAGCTGTGACCACCGGCGATTAGCGCAACGATTTCTTCATCGTTCATTGCCATGCGGCCGAATGATAAACGAATGTCTTCTGCTGCTAGAAGTGGATCAGGGTTACCGTGAGGGCCTTCTGGGTTTACATAGATTAAGCCCATCTCAACTGCCGCTAATGGGCCTTTAAGTTTGCCTTTTTTGTCACGACGTTCGTCAGTTAACATTTTGCCTTCAGGGCCCCAGTATACGTAATCTGGTTCCCAATCGTCTTCACGACCACCGGCATAACCGAAGGTTTTGAAGCCCATTGATTCAAGTGCAACGTTACCTGTTAACGCCATTAAGTCAGCCCAAGAAATGCTGCGACCGTATTTTTGTTTTATAGGCCAAAGTAAACGACGCGCCTTATCAAGGTTCGCGTTATCAGGCCAGCTGTTTAATGGGTCGAAACGTTGTTGACCACCGCCTGCGCCACCACGACCATCAAAAGTACGGTAAGTACCTGATGCGTGCCACGCCATACGGATGAAGAACGGACCATAGTGACCGTAGTCAGCAGGCCACCAATCTTGAGAATCAGTCAATACTTTCTCAATATCAGCTTTCACTGCGTTTAGGTCTAACTTTAAGAATTCTTTTTTGTAATCAAAGTAAGGACCCATAGGATCAGACTCTGCGCCATGGGCACGAAGTTGGCTAAGATCTAATTGCTCTGGCCACCAGAATTGGTTTGATTTGATGTCGTTTGTAGCTTGTACGCCTGTTGCCACCAACAGTGATACCGCAACAGCTACTTTAGACAAAGCTGACGTTGATTTCTTAAACATTGTGTTGTCTCCAGTTAGAAGTTGGGTGAAATATAGATTTGTTCTGGTTAACTTTCCACTTACAAACTGGGGTTTAAATCGATTGATAAAATCGAAAAAATAGATGGTGTGATTGATTTTATAGAACAGAGCCAGCAAAAATGCTGGCTCTGGGTGAGGTTTGCAGTAAGCTTTAATTTAGCTTATTGCTTATTCTTCAATAAAGGGTACACCATTTTTGATCCACTCAGCGGCTGGTTTGCCTTTTAAGTAATGATCAAAATATTCCATCATGCGTACTGAGAAATCCACTTGGTTAGGAAATTTCTTCAGGTGATGTGGTTCACCTTCGTATTGTAAGAAGGTGGCATCTTTACCTGCACGACGAAGCGCTAGGTAGTATTGAACACCTTCGTGCCATGGCACAGCATCATCTTTGTCGCCAAACATAATCAGAATTGGGGTATTCACTTTATCGGCGAAGAACACTGGTGAGTTTTCGATGTATAGCTCTGGCGCTTCGAATAACGTTTTACCAATGCGACTTTGACCTGTTTCGTATTGGAACTGACGTGCAAGACCTGATTTTAAGCGAATACCGCTATATGCACTGGTCATGTTAGATACTGGCGCACCCGATACAACCGCCTTAAACATATCTGTTTGCGTGATCATAAAGGCACTTTGGTAGCCTGCCCATGAGTGACCTTGTAAACCAATTTTATCTGGATCAGCAATGCCTAAATCAATCAACTTTTGAGTGGCGTTGATCATCGTTTGAGTTGACGATTTACCTGGGTGACCAATTTCAAAACGGATATCTGGTAAGAAAATCGCATAACCATTTGAGGTAAACATCGGGAAGTTAGGACGATGATTTAATTCCATTTTCGGGAAGTCATACATGCGTTGGCTCATATAGCGGTAGAAGTACACAACCACCGGAACCTTATCGCCTTTTTTGTAGCCCGCAGGCTTAATTAATACGCCTTGTAAATCTTCCCCATCAAACCCTTTGTAGCTAATAAGCTCAGGTTTTTCACCCCATGCAAAGTTGCTAATTTGTGGGTTTAGGTTGGTAACACGTTGTGGCTTTTTAAAGCTAAAGTCAGTTTGGTAGTAATCAGGGAATTGCTGATATGTTTGTGCAGTAAATAGGTATTTGTCGGCATTTTTCGCCTTTTTAACTACATCATAGCGCTTTTTACCTGAAAGTACTTTGCTTACTTTATTGTTTGTTAAGTCAAGTTTGGCAATTTCAGTTTGCTTATCTTGCAGGTTCTTTGCACTTAGCAATAATGTTTCATCTTTGGCAAAGCCCACTTGGTCTTTATCAAGTTTAATAACACGATATTGGGTATTGGTTTCTTTACCTTGAGTTAGGCGCGTTGCTTTTTGTGTTGTGACATCAAAAGCCCAAATATCAAATTTACTGTAAACCAGTACTTGGCTGCTGTCGTTTAACCAGCCTGCAAAACCATAACCCGGTTGAGGCGAAGGGTAGTCATGTTTATCATCAGCAAAAATAGCGTTAATTGCTTTAGATAAGGTTGAAACCTTGTTGTTACCTAAATCTTTAAGCTGCACTTGGCTATCTTGGAAAAATGCCGCAAATTGACCATTAGGCGCAAGGCTTGGTCTAAACGGATAGTCGCTGACAATAGCGGTTTGTTTACCAGTTTTAACATCAACACTGAAGTAATCTGCGTAAAAACCGCCATACATAACACGTTCTAGGTAAGGTCGGTCTGAATAACCTAATAGCGCTTCGCGATGAGTATTTAGCGAAACCTCAGGCATGTTAGGCGTGCTTAACTGCACAACTTGCTGACCATTTACATGATATACCGCTTGGTAGTGACGAAGCTTATTCGCTTTGTTCCATTGCTGCTCTTCGCGTGGCTTAATTTCAGCGTCTTTATTGTGCCAAACGTTAAGGCCCTTTTGGTCGCGAATGGTATCGAAATCATATAAAGAGGCTTCATCTTTGTATTCTTTTAGGGTAACTTTTGCAGCGAGTTTAGGGTGGTTTTCAAAGTATAAACGAGCACCATCTTCAGACCATTTTAGCGATGCTGTTTTGCCAATAGTCCAGCTACTATCTGCAGAGTTAATGGTTGAAAGCGCCCCATTTTGTAAAAGCTGTAAGCTGTGGTCACGACGGCGTGTATCATCATTCACATAATTACCAATTAATAGCGCTGCGGTATTGCTGTTTGGTTGCCAAGCTATTTTATTTGCCACCACACCCGGCTCATCAATCAGTACACTCGTTGCAAAGCCATTATTAAGCGCAACTAATACAACTTGGTTGTCGGCACCATCACTGTAGCTTTGGCTTGCTAATAATTGCTCGCCAGTGCTACTCATTGCATAACTAAATACATTATCTACAGTGTGAGTGGTTTTGTCTTGAAGGTTAACAAGCACTAAATCAAAGCTTTTATCTTTTTGGTCTGGCTTGATTTCGCTGCTGTTTTCGTCTTTTTCTTCGCTGTCTTTTTTATCTGCTTTCTTATCTAGTCGGTAAGCAAGCCATACACCATCATCTGATAACGCATAGTCTTTTACATCGTTAAAGGTTTGTTGCTCACCATTTTTAGTATTCACTAAAACAAGGTTGTTTTTTAGCTGGTCTTTTTTCTTGGTAGTTTCTTTTTCAAGTAGGGTAGGTACCTGAGTAAAAGCGACCCAGTTTGCTGCTTTATTAATAGTTGGGCGAGTACCACGCTCAACGCTAGTTAGCAGGGTGTTGTTGTTTAATGTATAAACCTGACCTTGTGCATTACCGCGATAAGGGTCGGCACTAAAGCTAAGAATTTGGCCATCTTCAGAAAGTTGGGTGCCTTTTGCGTATTTAAAATCAAACACGTCTTTAAATTGCAGAGCTTCTTTTGCACTAACCTGTGCATTACCAAGGCTTGTCACCAAGGCTAAGCTCAAAAGTGATAATTGCGCTTTCATTCATCTTTCTCGTTGTTTTTAAACTGATGCACCCAGTGTAGCGTTTTTAATAAACAATTCGAGTAGATACGATAAGTGGCGTGTTTGGGGAGGTGAGCTGATAGCTGTAAGCTTTAAGCTATAAGCCATATGATCTGACCCCGATAAAGTAGACACGGGGTTTAATTAACTTGTTCGTACTGCATGG
>NZ_JAZDAR010000026.1:476868-496130 GCF_036680945.1 Pseudoalteromonas sp. P80D2 | reverse complement strand
TACAACGCCAAACGCGTTTTATGACAGCGTAACAGACAGAAGTTAAGAAACTAAAGTAGACATTTACTTGATATCAGATTTCCAGATTTATTAATTTGCTCAGATGAGCGAATTAAACCAAATTTGCTTGGTGACAATAGCGTTTTGGACCCACCTGACCCCATGCCGAACTCAGTAGTGAAACGAAACAGCGCCGATGATAGTGTAGCAGCTGCTATGTGAAAGTAGGTCATCGCCAGGCTCCAAATAAGAGAAAGCCCGATTCGAAAGAGTCGGGCTTTTTTGCGTTTTAGCTGTCAGCTTTCAGCCAGGTAGGTTGGGTAGAGCGGAGCGAAACCCAACATGAGTTAGCGAGTTGCAAGTTAGCAAGGGTAAAGTTGAACTGTGTGGTTGTTTAGTACAGAGTCACCCTCAGCTCACCCTGTTCATTCTCCAGGTAGGTTGGGTAGAGCGCAGCGAAACCAAACACGAGTTAGCGAGTTACAAGTTAGCAAGGGTAAAGTTGAATTGTGTGGTTGTCCTGTAAAGAGTCACCCTTAGCAAAACAACCTCCGTAGGAGGCACTTCAGTGCCGAATTCAGACCAGAACAAACACATTCATGGCTAAAGCCATTCCTACAAGTACACTTTGCCTAGAGCCTAGAGCCTAGAGCCTAGAGCCTAGAGCCTAGAGCCTAGAGCCTAGAGCCCCCGGCAGAGGAAGACGCAGCACCAAACACCCACTCCGAGCGGCTGATAGCTGACGGCTGAAAGCTGATAGCTCTGTGTTTGGTTTCGCTGTGCTCTACCCAATCTACGCCAGACCTTCAAACTTTACTCTTTCAACTTTCCCCTCGCTAACTTTACTCTCGCTAACTTACTTTTATAACACTCATTCCCCTTGCCTTTGCTCTGCTTTGGCAAGCTGAATGTATTTTGTTTCGACTAGTTGTGAGAGGGGAACAAGTTCGAAGCCTTGTTGTTGTAGTTTTGGGAGGGCTTGTTGTAGAAAAGCAACGGTTTCTGGATAGGGGTGGGCTATGGCGATTGCGTAGTTGAAGTGTTCAGCTTTGCTTTTTAGTTCTTCAAGTTGATGTTGTAGCTGACTTTGGGTGACATTGTTATCAAGAAATACATGACGAGATACGTTTGCAACACCATATAGATTAGCAACGTTTTGTGCTTCACTTTGACTCGTTGTACGGCTATCTAAGAAGTACAAACCGCGTTTCTTTAATATTTCCATCGTCCATTTCATTGGCTCTGTAAGTTGTGTTAACTCAGAACCCATGTGGTTATTGACCCCTTTTACTTGTGGTAGAGAGGCTAACGCATGACCAAGGGTTGTTTGTAACTCTGACTTACTCATAGTATCGGTGAGTGCACCCGGACCAAGTGCTTTAGTTTTATCAAGCGCTTGCATTGGTACATGTAAAAGTAATTCTTTATGAGTTCTACTGGCGCGTTCAGCAAATATTTGTGAATAGGGTGTATGGGGCAAGATTGAGAAGGTCACTTGCCCTGGTAAGTTTAATATTTCAAGATCTCGCTGATGATTGCCTATATCATCAATTACTATGGCTATTTGCTTTGCTTGGCAGAATAGCGGTAGGCAACATACGGCGAGTAATAAGCCTGTTTTTAGATTCACTTTTTGTAATTATTATATCCGTTGTGAGCATTTACTTACTGCATAATAAAGATCTGCTTTGCTGTAAGTTGCTTTTTGTCTTGTCCATCTAGAAGTGAGCTAAAAAGCGCCAATTCTTGGATGTTTTTTATTATAACGCCTTGGTCAATTTCTGAAAGCATTGTTTGATTAATACTCACATCTGGGGTGATCCCCTTTCCATCGATAGATTGACCCGCGGGTGTGTAATAACGTGCTGTAGTCAGTTTTAATGCGGTATTACCGTTACCCAGAGGTATCAATGATTGCACTGAGCCTTTACCAAAAGAAGTTTCGCCAATTAGCACCGCTCGTTGATTATCTCTTAATGCTGCTGCAAGTATTTCAGCGGCAGAGGCTGAGTTTTCGTTAATCAATACAGCAATAGGAGCGCCACTGAGTATGTCGCCTTTATGGGCTTTATACTTCTGATTAGCTTCATTAAAGCGGCCTTTGGTTGACACTATGGTGCCGTTATCTAAGAACAGATCTGCAACTTCAATGGCCCCTTGTAATGTACCGCCTGGGTTATCGCGTAAATCAATAATTAAACCTGAAAGAGGGAAGCTATTGGTGACCTGCATTTTTGCAAGCTCCCGAGCAACATCGTGTAATGTGTGGTTATTGAATGAGTTGATACTGATAAGCGCAACGCCTGTATCTGCTAAATGGCCATGAACGCTTTGTAAGTTGATTTGTTGGCGCTTAATCGAGAAATTTAGCTCAGTATCTTTCTCTCTTTTAACAGCAACATCGACAGCACTTTGACCGCTTTGGCGAATTAATTTAGCAACTTCTTCGATGCTTTTGTCTAAAATAGGTTGTTGATTAATCGCTATAACTTCATCATTTACCTGAAGACCCGCAAGCGCCGCAGGTGAGTTATTAATAGTGTTAACAATATAAACCCGACCATCTTCAACTTTTACTTCTATACCGAGTCCTGTGTATCTACCATTAGTGCTACTGAAGATAGCATCGAGCTCAGTTTCGTCGAGATATTTTGAGTATGGATCAAGGCGTTCGAATAACGCTTCGACTTGTAAGTTATCAGGCTGGGTTACAAATGAGTTTTGTAGTTTCAGATCATCAACATAATATGTATGGATATTAAATAGGATTTCGTTTAGTTGCTGATGCTGTAGAGACTGCAACGAGGGTTTTGCAACAGCCTGAAACGATTGCAGTATCAGGCATAGCAAGCTGACAAGTAATAAAAAAGACAGCTGAGTAAAAAACTTAGCTGGGGAAAAATGAGCTTTGTAAGAGTAAGTTGTGTTTAGCATCAGCTGCTCCTCATAGAGTGCAGCTATTTAATCAATTAAATGCGTCTGCACCATTTTACAGGATTTACTGCGCGTCCTTTGTGGCGTATTTCAAAGTATAGACCAGGATCCGGTTGTCCGCCGCTTTGACCGACTAATGCAATTGTTTCGCCTTCTCTAACAAGGTCGCCAACATCGCGAAGTAGAGTTTGAGCGTGACCATATAAGCTCATAAAGCCATCGCCATGATCAATAGCGATAACCCAGCCAAAGCCATTTAGCCAGTCTGCGTAAACAACTTGGCCGTTCTGTACGCTTTTAACATTACTGCCTTCTTTAGCGCTGATAAGTACGCCTTTCCAATCTATGTTGCCGTGCTTGCGTTGCCCAAAGCGGTGGCGTAATGCCCCTTTAGTTGGCCAGTCGAGTTTGCCCTTACTACTTTGTAAGCCTAGTAATTCAACCTTTTCACTTCGCTCTTGTTCAAGCTCTTCAATGGCGGTGATCAGGGTTTGCTCATTTTCTTTTAAGTAATCAATAGAGCTTTTAGTTTCTTTCAACGCTGACTGGAGTTTATTTAGGTTAGTTTTACGCTCTTGTTGTGCATTGACCAGAGCTTGCTGGCGTCTTTTTTGCTCATCATATAAGGCAACTAGACGTTGTTTGGTTTTTTCAAGCTCAGCCTGGTTGTCTGCAATTTCTTGCTGTAGTGCTTTGAGCTCTTCAATTTGCTCAATACGCGCTTTGTTTAAATAATTATAATAACTTAGCGTGCGCTCAATTTTGGCTGTGTCTTGTTGGTTAAGCAACATTTTTGAGTAGTCATGGCTACCCGCCATGTAGGCGCTTTTTAGTTGTGCAGCTAATAAGGTTTGGCGCTGTGCTTGCTGGGCTTTAAGTTGCTCGGCTTTAGCTTGTTGTTCTCGCTGTTGTTGCTCATTTTCTTTAACAGATTGGGCGGCAAGGTTTAATGCTTTGGCATTTTGAGCTATGTCGAGTTCATGGGCGCGCAGATCTTTACGCATTTGGGCAATGGACTTGCGTTGACCTTTAAGCTCAGCCTCTGTTTTTTGTAAAGCTGATTGAATGTCTGATAAGTCTTTTTTGGTTTGATTTTCATTAGCAACAACCGAAGTTGTTACTAATGAAGTCAGTATTAAACCAGTTTTAAGGAAGTGGTTAATACATTTACTCATAGCTTATTTCAGCGTCATGATTGGTTTACCAGTCATTTCACTTGGCTGCTCTAAGCCGAGTAGGTGAAGCATAGTTGGAGCCACGTCACTCAATGTTTTACCATCATGTGGTGTTGCATCACGGCCAACATAGATAAATGGCACTGGCTCACTAGTGTGTGCGGTATGTGCTTGGCCCGTTGCTGGGTTAGCCATTTGTTCAGCATTACCATGATCGGCTGTAATAAGCGCTTCACCACCATGTTCTTCAAGTGCTGCAACTACACGACCAATACAATGATCAACTGCTTCACATGCTTTCACTGCTGCTTCGAATACGCCAGAGTGACCTACCATGTCTCCGTTAGGGTAGTTACAGATGATGGCATCGTATTTACCGCTAGCGATTGCTTCAACAAGTTTATCGGTTAGCATTTCAGAGTTCATTTCTGGTTGCAGATCGTATGTTGCTACTTGTGGTGATGGAATTAGTTCGCGAGTCTCACCAACAAATTCATCTTCACGGCCACCGCTGAAGAAAAAGGTCACGTGTGCGTATTTTTCTGTTTCAGAAATACGTAGCTGTGTTTTACCTTGCTTCTCTAACCATTCGCCTAATACATTTGTTAAAGGCTCTGGGGCAAACGCAATCGGCGCTTTAATGTCTGCTGCGTACTCTGTCATCATCACAAAAGCGCTTAACTGTGGTGATTTTTTCTTATCAAAACCACTGAAGTCAGCATCAACAAAGGCACGAGTCATTTCACGTGCTCGGTCTGCTCTGAAGTTAGCAAAGATAACTGTGTCGCCGTCATTGATCTCAGCAGCTGCTTGGCCTTCTGGCACAACAGTTGTTGCAGCTACGAACTCGTCGTTCTCGTCACGTGCATAAGCCGCTTCTAGTGCGGTTACACCGTCAGTGTAGCTGTATTCAGCAATACCACTAACCATAACATCATATGCAAGCTCGACACGATTCCAACGGTTATCGCGGTCCATTGCATAGTAACGACCAACAAGCGTTGCTAAGCGGCCACAGCCAAGTTCTGCAAATAAGGCTTCGATGCGCTCAATTGATGCTTTTGCGCTACGTGGTGGTGTGTCACGGCCGTCTAAGAAACCGTGGAAGTAGACTTCTTTTGCACCGCGCTTAGCTGCAAGTTCAATCGTTGCCACAATGTGGTCTTCGTGACTATGAACACCACCTGGGCTTAAAAGACCCATAATATGCACGGCTTTGCCTGCATTTACAGCTTTGTCGATATTATCAACAAGTGCTGGGTTGCTATCGAACTCACCATCATCAATGGCTTTAGTGATGCGAGTAAAATCTTGGTAAACGATACGGCCAGCACCTAAATTTACATGGCCTACTTCAGAGTTACCCATTTGTCCTGCAGGTAAACCAACATCAAGTCCCGAACCTGAAATTAATGTATGTGGGCGGGTTGCCCAAAGGTTGTCGAGTACTGGGGTATTAGCAGCAAGTATGGCGTTACTTTCTGTGTCTTCACGGTATCCCCAACCGTCTAAGATCATTAATACCAATGGTTTTTTATGCTCTGTCATTATAGCTCCTGAAGATTGGCACTTATATATCACTAGCATACCGTGTTTTATGGTTTTGATCAGCTATCAATATGTCATATTAAAATATTTCACGCCCTAGCATTTTCAATTGAAGCACGTATACTTGCGTGGCAAATTTTAATTAACCCATGGCTATGCGCTGTGGTACCTAAATTTCTTAGTGGAAAACGCATGGATCAATATATTGAATTTATCTCGAATCATCCGGTTTTGAGCATTATCTGGTTAGCATTAGTCGCTATGCTGATCAGCAGTTGGTTTAAAAGTAAATTTTCGGCTATCCGTCAAATCAACCCACAGCAACTTACCTTGCTAATTAACCGTGATGATGGTCAAGTGATTGATATACGTGCACAAAAAGAGTTTAACTCTGGCCGTATTGCAGGCGCAACTCACTTAAATCCGGAAAAAGCAAAGCAATCTGATTTTTCAAGCCTTGAAAAGTTTAAGACTAAACCCATTATACTAGTATGTACCACGGGCATGACTGCCTCAGGTATCGCAACTGCAATGCATAAAGCAGGTTTTGAGCGTGTTTATGTATTAGCGGGCGGTATGGGCGCTTGGCAATCAGCTAGCTTACCAACAACGACCGGTCGTTAATAAGGCTCACTGCCCGATAGAGGAATTATTATGAGTAATGTTGTTCTTTACACAAAAGCATACTGTCCATTCTGCCAACGTGCTTTGGCGTTATTAGACAGTAAAGGTGTAGACTACACGAATATCGATATTGGTGTTCACCCTGAGCGTCGTGATGAAATGATCGACAAAGCAAATGGTGGTTACACAGTTCCGCAAATTTTCATTAATGATGAACATATCGGCGGTTGTGACGACATGATGGCAATTGAAGCGCAAGGCCTTTTAGACGCAAAGCTTAACGCTTAATAAATTTTAAATATAAAAACGAATACAAGTTAGGAATTACAATGAACGAAGAAAATCAAAACGCAGCAGCAGAACAAGCCGGCGCTCAATTCTCAATCCAACGCATCTACACTAAAGATGTTTCTTTTGAGACGCCTAACTCACCTGCTATTTTCCAAAAAGAGTGGACTCCTGAAGTAAAGCTTGACTTAGATACTCGTTCTAACAAATTAGAAGAAGGCGTGTTTGAAGTTGTTCTTGCTTTAACAGTAACGGCTTCAATCGGTGAAGAAACAGCATTCCTATGTGAAATCCAACAAGCGGGTATTTTCACAATTGGTGAAGTTGAAGAAGTTCAACTTGCACACATGTTAGGTGCTTTCTGCCCGAACGTACTTTTCCCTTACGCACGTGAAGCAGTATCAAACCTAGTTAACCGTGGTACTTTCCCACAATTAAACTTAGCGCCAGTTAACTTTGACGCACTATTTGCTCAATACATGCAACAACGTGCAGCTCAAGATCAACAGGCAACTGCAGACGCATAAGCTATGAGTACAGCACAATCAGCTGTTACAGTATTAGGGGCGGGGTCTTATGGCACCGCCCTTGCTATTTGCTTTGCCAGAAATGGCCACCCAGTGACCTTGTGGGGCCGCAATAGCGATGACGTTGCTACGCTTGCAGCTGAGCGAAAGAATCAACGTTATGTTCCGGATGTTAGCTTTCCTGAAACCCTCCAACTAGAAGCAGATTTAGAAACGGCAGTTAAAGCAAGCAAGATCATTTTGGTTGTTGTTCCGAGTCATGCTTTTGCTGGCACGCTGCAAAAAATCAAACCTTGGTTGTCAGAAGGTGCTGAAGTTGCATGGGCTACCAAAGGTTTAGAGCCAAATACAGGGCGTTTATTACAAGAGGTAGCGGTGCAAGAGCTAGGAGATGATGTTCCTCTGGCTGTGCTTTCAGGGCCTACTTTTGCCAAAGAAATGGCAATGGGCTTACCAACCGCTATTTCGGTATCGTCGACCTCTAAAGACTTCGCTAAGCAATTAGCTGACCTTTTACACTGTGGTCGCTCATTTAGGGTGTATAACAATGATGACTTCATTGGTATACAGCTTGGTGGCGCAGTTAAAAATGTCATTGCGATTGGCGCTGGTATGTCTGATGGTTTTGGCTTTGGTGCCAACGCACGTACTGCCTTAATCACTCGCGGTTTAGCTGAGCTTTGCCGTTTAGGGTGTGCATTAGGTGCCCGTTCAGATACCTTTATGGGTATGGCTGGCCTAGGTGACTTGATCTTAACCTGTACAGATAACCAATCTCGTAACCGTCGCTTTGGTCTTGCTCTTGGCAAGGGTGAAGGCGTAGAAGCTGCAATTGAATCTATTGGTCAGGTTGTTGAAGGCTATAGAAATACCAAAGAAGTGTATTTACTTGCTGAGCGTACCGGTATTGAAATGCCAATAACGGAGCAAATTTACCAAGTACTTTATGAAAATAAAGATGTAAAAGAAGCTGCGATGGCACTACTTGGCCGTGAGCAAAAATCTGAATAATTTAGATTGTGCACTGTTAAATAAAAAACGCGATTTATTAATCGCGTTTTTTATTTGATGTACCGTTGCAACCACTAGCTAGATTGCTGCTTTTCTAGCGTGTCATTAATAAATTCGCTGACTTGATTGGCTTTTAATGGCTTGCAGTAATAGTAACCTTGTTGAAAATGACAGCCCATAATATGCAGCATGTAGGCTTGCTCTTCAGTTTCTACTCCTTCAGCAACCACATTAATATCCAAATATTTAGCTAGTCGCACTATGGTGGCGGTGATGTTGCGATCTTGGTCGTTTTTATCGATATCTTTTACGAATGACTTGTCGATTTTGAGCGTATCGATTGGAAAACGCTTTAAGTAACTGAGTGATGAATGACCGGTGCCAAAGTCATCCAGCGCGATGTGCACACCAATCGATTTAATGCGTTTCATTTGCTGCTCTGCAAACTCAGGGTTATCCATCATGGCGCTTTCTGTGATCTCGAGTTCTAAGCAATGTGCCGGTACGTCAAATTTAGCTAAGTTGTCGATGAGTGTTTCAATAAGACTACTTTGCTGAAAGTGTAAGGCTGAAATATTAATAGCGACATTACCAAACGAAATGTTTTGTTTTCGCCACTGGGCTAGTTGATTAAGCAGCTGCTCCATCAGTAATTGGGTGAGCGGAATAATGGCACCATTTTGTTCGGCAAGCGGAATGAACTCATCGGGGTTAATAACACTGCCATCTTCTTGAGGCCAGCGAACTAATGCTTCAAAGCCGTATAACTGATTATGCTGGGCATCAAACTTAGGCTGAAAATAAAGCTCAAACTCATTGTTGGTAATGGCTTTAAATAAAGCGCTCTCTTTGGTTAACTCGGTTGGGTCGAGAGTATGGCGCTCTTTATCAAAAAATTGATACGTATTACGGCCCATTTTTTTTGCATGATTCAAAGCACTATTTGCGCTGCGCATTAAGTATTCACAGTTGTAGGCGTTGTCTGGGTAGATAGCAAGACCACAGCAGGCAGATAGTGAAGTCTCAAAGCCATCTAACATAAATGGGGTTTTAAACTGCTGAAGGACGATGTCTGCGGTTTTTTTTGCAAAGAATACGGTTTGACCTGAATAAAGATAGGGCGGTACCAGTACCGCAAATTCATCTGCACCGAGTCTTGCAATGGTAAAGCCTGAATTTAGAGAGTCAGTTAAACGACAGGCTACCTCTTTTAGTAGTACATCGCCAATTGTGTGACCGAGCGAATCGTTAATTTTTTTAAAGTTGTCTATATCAATAAAGATGATCAACAGGCTAGGGTAAGTGTCGTTACAAGCATTGATTGCTTTTTCAAGGGACTCTATAAAAATGGCGCGGTTTGATAAACCCGTGACACTGTCTTTGGTCGTGAGCTTGAGCATAGTTCGCTCGTTATTCTTACGAGCAGTTACATCAGAAAACATACCAACGTAACGTACAGAGCTTTTTGCAAAGCGTGGTGTGGTCACTTTTGTTATACATAAATCAATGGCGTAGGGTTGCCCATCTTTGCGTAAATTCCAAATTTCGCCAGACCAATAACCATCATTACTCAGCTCTTGTTGGATAATTTCTTCGAGTTGTGTATCACGACCGGCTTGCGTTAATGCTTTGAATTTTTTACCAAGTACATCGGCTTTTTTATAACCCGATATTTCACTAAATGCGTTATTAATTTCTATGATCCGGAACTGTTCATCGGTGACCCAAATACCATCTTTAGACTGGGAAAGTAGAGCATCCATCAGCGTCATCTTTTGGTTTCTTTGATAATAGATAACCGCACCAATGAGGATGACAATCGCTAGAAAGATTAGTAGTAATAGGGGAGTCGTATTGGGGACTTGTGAGTTAGAGGGATTAGACACAGCAGCAGAAGCAGCACTAGAAAAGTGCTGCATCAGCAAAATGATACTGCATACTCGGGCAAAAAAGCGCATTAAATCCATCTTTAGGAACAAACTCACCTATTTAGGTTAGTCCATAAAAAATGGTCGTGCTAAACAATTAGTGAATATTTATTACAAGCGCTTTTTCAATGAGTTATTGACCGTTCACGAAACCCAGCTGACGCCAAGATTCATAAACAAATACAGCAACTGAGTTAGATAAGTTCATACTACGGCTGTCTTTTTGCATTGGAATACGTACACGTTGCTCTTTCGGCAACGACTGAATTAGATCATCAGGTAAGCCACGTGTTTCAGGGCCAAACACTAAACAATCGCCAGGCTGATATTGTGCTTGATGATGAAATTGGCTGCCCTTAGTGGTGCAAGCATAGACTTTTTTCGGCTGGCATTTTTCTAGATATGCTTCAAACGAGGCATGGCGCTGTACATGGCTAAACTCATGATAATCAAGACCTGCACGTTTTACGCGTTTATCATCCCACTCAAAACCAAGGGGTTCAATTAGGTGTAACGCATAACCTGTGTTTGCGCATAAGCGAATGATATTACCCGTGTTTGGTGGAATTTCTGGTTGGTACAACACAATATCAAGCATGTGAATCTCATTTATAAGGATTTGATCTGCTGCTGAGTATACACGAACTAGAATTAAAAGATGATATACTCAACACAGTTACTCACTAAAGGTAAGTTGTTGTGCAGCATCGTAGTTATGAGTTTTGGGTTAAAACAGCCAGTATAGTCACCATTGTTATGGTGAGTTTAATGATCGCAGCAAAAAGCTGGGCTTGGCTTGCATCTGGCTCGGCGTCAATGCTGGGTTCATTGACCGATTCGTTAATGGATATCACAGCCTCACTGATGAGTTTTTTAGTGCTAGGTTATGCACTACGCCCTGCTGATGACGACCATCGCTTTGGTCACGGAAAAGCCGAAGCATTAGCCGGGCTTGCACAGGCCGCTTTTATAGCTGGCTCAGGTTGCTTTTTAGCGTTTCATGGCATTGAGCGCTTATTTAATCCGGTAACCTTAAAGCATTCAGACCTTGGTATTTGGGTTAGTATTTTCGCTATTGTTTGTACGCTCGTGGTGGTGTTTGTACAAACTAAGGTGATTAATCACACCGAATCAATCGCCATTAAAGCAGACTCAATTCACTATAAAGGCGATTTAATCTTAAACTTGGCGGTATTACTGGCAATTGTGTTAGCTAAGTACGGCGTCGCTTATGCCGATCCATTGTTTGCTATTGGGGTGGCTGTTTATTTACTTTATAACAGCTGGGATATTGCTCGCGAAAGTGCTGATCACTTAATGGATAAAGAGCTCCCAGATGAAGAAAAACAACAAATACTGGCCATTGTGAATAGTCATCAAGACGTATTTGGTGCCCATGATATTCGTACTCGCCAAGGTGGTAAAATTAAGTTTATTCAGATGCATTTAGAGCTGGAAGACTCATTATCATTGATAAGAGCGCATCAAGTTGCTGATGAAGTAGAAGCGTTAATTCAAACGCATTTTGATTGTGAAATGGATATTTTGATGCACCTAGACCCACTTTCTGTGGTTAACAAAACACGTCAAAGCTCAGCACAAAATTGATAAAAATCGCTGAGCACTGCTTGTCTGATCTCGTCGCGTTCACATAATAACTCGTGGCGAGCGCTCGCATAGCTTTTTAGTTGTGCTTTTTGCCTATGGCTAAGTGCAAATTGCGCAGCGTTATCGACCACGGTATCTTGCTCGGCGCTGGCGATAAATAAAGGAATATCGACTTTTTTATCGACTAAAGAAGCAATAAAATCAAATGATGCATTAAGCCAACCATAGGTTACGCCACCTAGCTGTAAATCATCTTCTGCTGCATACAGCTCTCTGAACAGCTTATATCGAATTTCACTACTGGTTAGCTCATTAGCTGCAAAGTCGACTGGTAAATAATCGCGTTGGCCAAATGCGTAACTGCGGCCAAGACCAAGTAAGGATGCAATTTTAGCAGCCAGTTTTGCTACAGGCTTTGGCGTGCCTTTGGTATAGATATCAAACATCGGCGCTGATAAAAAAGCACCCGCAAATTGATGCTGATAGCGCGATAGGTAATCATAGGCAATGGCACTGCCCATAGAGTGGCCAAGCAAAACCTGCTTTCCTTGCCAGTGTTGATGCACCACTTTTTCTATAAATACAGCAAAGTCATCTGCGTAGTCAGTAAAGCGGTTTACAAAACCCTTATGAGTGTTTTTTAAATGACGATAAGAGCGACCTTGCCCCTGGTGATCAACACTAAAAACTGCAAAGCCATTTTGATATAGCTCCCAAAGCAACTCTTTATACTTAATTAAAGACTCTATTCGGCCAGTACTGATAACAATGGCCGTTTTTGCTTGTTGAGGTATTGCATAGCCATAATAAAGCTTGCCATGAGCGGTGCTCAGAAAGTCTTGCTGTAATTGCTCAGAAAAAAACTGATTAATATTAGGTAGGTTATTAACAAGACTTGCTTCGCTACTATAAAACATTTACTCACTCTTATAAGGTAGGCGGATGTTTACGCACAGTCCGCCATGTTCTTGGTTTTCAAGTGTTAGTGTACCATCATGTGCTGAGATAGCATTCTTTGCAATAGCAAGACCTAAGCCCGTGCCGCCAGTGCTTCTATCACGAGCATGCTCTTGGCGAAAGAAGGGTTCACACAGCCTTGCTAGGTTTGCTTCATCAACCCCTTTACCGTCATCACAAATAGTGATGTAGATAGCATCTGATTCAACTAAGCCTATTGAGATTGAATGTTCTGCGTATTTAATGGCATTGCGAAGTACATTCTCAAGCGCGCTGGCTATTAAGGTTTCATCGCATTTTAAATCGGCTGTTAGTGTACCATTTACAATAAGCTCTTTATTACTTTGCTTGGCCTCAAATTGAGCATCGTTGAGTACGTGATCTACAATCACTTGTAAGGACTGTGTACTCAACGCCAGAGTCTGGCTTTTGGCTTCTAAGCGTGAAACTTGAAGGACATCGGCAATCATTTTATCGAGCTGATTGGCCTCTTTTTCAATGCGCTCTAAATAAGCGTGTTGAGCATCATCGGCTTGCATTTGTGCAAGGCCTGTAGCCATTTTTAAGCGCGTTAATGGAGAACGTAGTTCATGAGAAATATCTGCTAGCAGTCGTTTTTGAGCGCTAATAAGCTGCTCAAGTTGTACTGCCATGGTATTAAAGTCACGACCAAGTACACCTAACTCATCTTGACGAGTAGGAGATACATCGGCACGGGCAGTTAAATCGCCATGAGCAAGCTTTTTTGCGGTTTCTTTCAAACTATTAATAGGTGCAATTAAGTTACGGCTAAAGAAGAAACTCAGCATCAATGAGGCGATTAAAGCAATAAGTAGCTTGAGCCAAACTGGCATTAGCCATAGGCTGACAAAAAACGGTTTCTTGCGTTTTTCATCGATTTCATAAAGATAAAACTTACCTTCGGGTACATTCAAAGCTACCGGTCCATAAGCTTGGTATTCATCGGTAAAAATAATTTGCGGACGCATATATTTGGTAAAGTTCAGCAAGCTTAAATCAATGTCTTTGGATACAGGTTCGCTAAGCATTTCAACACCATGAACCTCACCATTTAAGTACAGTAATTTATGCTTTGATAAGCGCGGATGAGATAAAACCTCTTGAGTTGATTTTCCGTGTTTAGCAACAATGCGTTCAATACTTTTAGCAGTGTACTCAAGGTTTTTCAGCATGGGTCCACGCAGGTCGTCATTGCCGACATTGCTCGTTAACTGGCTTAAAAACACCAGTATTGTGATAGTCGCTATGACAGTAACCCAAAACCAAGCAAATATTTTTAAAAACAAATAATGGCGGGGATGCTTTAGCCAGCTTGGAGTTTGCATATTATTCGCCTTGTATTAATACATAACCACTGCCACGCATGGTTTTGATCCGTTCATTACTAACATGCTCTGCAATTTTTTTACGGATGTTGCTGACATGCATATCGATTGAGCGGTCAAAAGGAGCAAGGCGTCTACCTAATACTTGCTCACTGATTTGCTCTTTGCTGATCACCTCACCTGCATGTTGAACTAGCATGGCAAGAATTTCATACTCAGTGCCGGTTAGGCTAAGTACATTGTCATTAACAGAAGCCTCACGAGTTGCGAAATTTACATTGATGCTGTTGACACTCAATGAGCTTGTCTGTTGGTTCGATAAGCTGTTGATATGCTCGATGCGACGGGTAATTGCTTTAACGCGAGCTAGTAGCTCTCTGTGATTAAATGGCTTAGGAATATAATCATCTGCGCCTAGTTCTAAACCAAAGATACGATCAAAATCTTCGCCTTTCGCGGTTAACATAATCACCGGTGTGAGCTTATGTTGCCTTAATTGCTTTAGCACATCAAAGCCATCCATAGAGGGTAGCATCACATCAAGCAATATTAGCTCATAGTTATGCTTAATAGCTTGCTTTAGGCCTTCAGCGCCATCATGAACACACTCTACTGTAAAACCTTGTGCTGATAAGTACTCGCTGAGTAATTCGCACAATCCTGTATCGTCGTCGATCATTAATAGTTTCATTCTGACACCTAGCTATTTATTTCTTTAAGGTTATTTTACTCAGTAAATTGTGTAAAAGTGAATCTTTACACAACCTTTACACTGGTTTGCGTTCCTTTGCATTGCATTAGTTATAGTTAACCCATCAGTCGGAAACGACAAAAGAGCACAACCCAACAAAAGGTAATGATTATGACTATTTCAAATAAGCTTTCTAAATTCGTACTTGTTTGTGGTTTAGCAGCAGCCAGTGTAGGTGCTACTTCAGCAATGGCGAAAGGAGACTTTAACCGTGGTATGAACCCACAGGCTCGTTTTTTACTTTCTGAGCGTGGTATTGATAAATTACAACTTACCGAAGAGCAGCAAACACAACTTAAAGCGATTTTTGCACAGCAGAAAACACAATTTGAAGCACTGCGTGGCGATAAAGATGCAATGAAAGCCGCTCGTGCTGCACACAAAGAGAAAATGGATGCGTTATTAGCAACAAAAGCATTTGACGAAAATGCCGCATTAGAGCTGATTAAAGCGCGCCAAGAAAAAGGTCTGCAGTTTGCAATGCTAAAAATGAAATCTGACCATGCGATTTGGCAGGTTTTAAATGCTGAACAGCGCGAAAGCTATCAAGAGATTAAAAAGCACCTGCGTAAAAAAGGTCACAAAAAGGGCCACCATGGTCCACGCGGCGAGCGCAAAGGTGAGCGTTCTGAAGGTTAAAAGTGATAGGTTATATTAAAAAATGCGGCAATTGCCGCATTTTTTGTATTTGACGCTTTATTCTTTAAAGAATGAATCATCGTTTTTAGCCAGCATTGCTTCGATGTCTTCAATCATATCTTGGCTCAAATCATTAGCATTGCTAATTGGGCTAGAAATTTTATTGTTTTCAAACGACCACTCGCCTAAATCAATTAGCTGGCAGCGTTTTGAGCAAAATGGACGATGCGGGCTTTGCTCTGACCATTCAACTTTGGCTTTGCATGTTGGGCAGTTTACAACTGTTGGCATGGAATAACTCTCAAATAAGCACTTTTGTCAGATCTTACTGAACAGTTAGCTGATAATCCAGTAACGAATTTGTTTAGAAACTCGTTACTCGGTTTATTTCTGCTAGAGAGGTAACACCGTCGGCGGCTTTTTTCAGGCCAGATAAACGCAGATCATTAAAGCCTGAGCGCAGAGATACTTCAGCGATTTCGAGTGAGTTACCACCACGCATAATAATTTGCGCTATTTCAGGGGTAATTTGCATTACCTCGTAAATACCAACTCGACCTTTATAGCCTTCAGTACAGCTATCGCAGCCTTTTGGTGCAAATAACTGAACTTCATTGAGCTTGTCTTTATCAAAACCTTGGCGAATCAATTCTTCATCAGGTAGTTTTTCTGGTGTTTTACACTTAGGACAAAGTCGTCTTGCTAGACGCTGCGCAATAATAAGGCTGATAGAGCTTGCTACATTATAAGCAGGAACACCCATATTTAAAAGACGAGTAAGAGTTTCTGGTGCAGAGTTTGTATGCAGAGTTGATAATACCAAGTGACCCGTTTGCGCCGCTTTAATTGCTATTTCAGCGGTTTCAAGGTCACGGATCTCACCAACCATTACTACGTCAGGATCTTGTCGTAAGAAAGCCTTTAATGCATTGGCAAAGGTCATATCTGCCTTTGGATTAATTTGAACTTGGTTAATCCCTTCAAGGTTGATCTCTACTGGATCCTCGGCAGTACTGATATTACGTTCTGGCTGGTTAAGAATATTCAAACCTGTATAAAGTGATACCGTTTTACCAGAGCCTGTTGGACCGGTTACTAGGATCATGCCTTGTGGTTGCTCTAGTGCGTCCATGTAGAGTTTTTTCTGCTCAGGTTCATAACCAAGCACATCGATACCTAGCATAGCACTTGATGAGTCGAGAATACGCATTACGATTTTCTCGCCCCAAAGAGTAGGCAATGTACTGACACGGAAGTCGATACTTTTACGTTCAGTGATTTTAAGCTTAATACGGCCGTCTTGAGGTTTACGTTTTTCTGCTATGTCTAGTCGTGACATAACCTTGATACGCGCGGATAAACGGCTCGCTAAGCTATTTGGCGGACTTGCCATTTCATGCAAAATACCATCGATACGAAAACGCACACGGTAGCGGTGTTCATAAGGTTCAAAGTGTAGATCCGAGGCCCCTTTTTTAATCGCATCCATCAATATTTTATTGATGTAAACGATAATAGGGGCATCGTCTTTATCTTCATCTTTGCTAGCTAAGTCGCGAGGGGCTTCTGTTTCAAGCTCACCAAGTTCTTTAAACTCATCCTCACTTAAATGTAAGCCACCTGCGGCATCAAGTAATTGCTCAATTTTATTTTCAAGTTGCGTGTAATCAACAACGACCACTTCGCATGAAAGGCCAGTACTAAATTCAAAGTTTTCAAAGGCACCGTAGTCGGTTGGATCTGAGGCTGCAATGTAGAGCTTACGGCCCTTTTTAACTAGAGGTAAAATGTGGTGCTCACGAATTAGCTTATCTTTAACTAGTTCTTCGCTAATGTTCGCAACGTCAAAGTCTTTGATGTCAAAATAAGGCACACGAAAAAGGTCTGTACATTGCTCAGCAAGCTCATGTCCAGCCATTCCACATGTTTTAGAAATAAGCTCTGCAGTAGAGTTATATTCGCGCTGCTTTGATTTTACGGTCTCTGCATCAATGCGACCGAGTGTAATAAATTTTCGAAGTAGCGGTGAGTTTATATTCATTGCGCACCTAGATTGATCCTTTATTGCCACAATCTAACAGAAAAAGTAAGGCTATTACATCAGTCTTGTCTGATTTTAGAAAAATTGCAAAAAAAATTAACCTAAAACTCAGTTGTTTAGAGTATGGGTTGGTACTTTTGTATTGGTTTTAGAGTCTTCTATTGAATGAGAATCTATAAATAAAATCAATAGCCTAGTGAGAGTGTATTAGATACTTTTCATGCAGTTTTTGTACATCCGTTTTTACTTCTTCAAGAGGGCGGTTATTATCTAAAATATCTCCCGCTTTTTGTTGTTTATCAGCTCTGCTCATTTGAGAAGCGATAATTTGCTTAGCTAACTCTACAGAGACATTATCTCGGGCTGTAGTTCTTGTTATTTGTACATCAACCGGAACATCAATTAGCAAGGTATGGTTGCAGTATTTTTCTAAGCCATTTTCAAAAAGTAAGGGAGCAACTAAGATGACATAATTGCTGGTGGCTTGCTTTAATTGGCTCAGCATTGATTCTCGAATAAGTGGATGCAATAAGTTATTTAGCCATTGTTTTTGTGATTCATCGGCAAAGATAATTGCTCTTAGTTTTGAGCGATCAAGCGTGCGGTTACTCGTGAGTATCTCATCACCAAAATGTGCTGTAATTTTTGTAAGGCCAACAGAGCCAGGCTCGACGACCTCTCTGGCAACTATATCGGCATCAACTACCTGAATACCAAGCTCTTCAAACATGGCGCTTACTGCACTTTTGCCTGAGCCAATACCGCCAGTTAGCCCTAAAACCCAGTTTGCCATAATTAGTAACCTAAATAGTTAAAGTAATAACTTTTAATTTGCTCACCCCAAAGTAAGGTGACCCATCCTGCGATGGCAAGATAAGGCCCAAATGGGATTGGCGTAGTTTTGTCTTTACCTTGAACAATGATTTGCGCAATGCCGATGATGGCACCGACGACACTTGATAGCAGCACGATAGTTAAAATATCTTGCCAGCCAAGTAGCGCACCAAACACGGCTAATAGTTTAAAGTCGCCATAACCCATGCCTTCTTTACCAGTAGCAAGCTTGAATAACCAGTAGACACTCCATAAGCTCAGGTAGCCAACTGCTGCGCCGATAATGGCATCGCTCGGTGCAATGGTAATATCCATAGTGGCAGCAATCAGCGCTAACCAAACGAGTGGCAGGGTGAGCTGGTCGGGCAGTAACATATGATCTATATCGATAAAAGTTAATGCAACTAAAAACCAAGTAATCAATATATAAAGAAGAGCAAGCGTTGTTGGGCCAAAAACAGCGGCGATAACTAAACTTAAAACCGCTGTAAGCATTTCTACAATAGGGTAGCGCACAGAAATCGGTGTTTGACAATTTGCACAGCGACCTTTTAGCAATAGCCAACTTAAGACAGGGATATTTTGCCAAGCTTTGATCGGCGCTTGGCATTTAGGGCAGGTCGAATTAGGTTTTACTAAATTAAAGGGAGCTTGTTCTGTTTGCTGTTTTGAATTGAGCTCATCGGCCAATACAATACGGCACTCAGTTTGCCATTCTCTTTTCATTATCAGTGGCAAACGATAAATCACCACATTCAAAAAGCTACCAATACACAGGCTTACTAAGCCCACCGTCAAAAAATAAAACCACTGCTGACTTTGCATCGCAGTGGTTATATCAAGAAAAAAGTTTTCCATTAAAATACCTAACTTCTGGCCATTTGAAGGCCGATATTATTTCGCTGTGTTGAAGCGTTTTTATTATTTATTTTATGTAGCAAGCAATCAACTAGCGTTTAGAATTTTGCTTACAGCTTACAGCTTACAGCTTACAGCTTACAGCTTACAGCTTACAGCTTACAGCTTACAGCTTACAGCTTACAGCTTACAC